>DATAHG010000384.1:0-3420 GCA_036263295.1 Thermoanaerobaculia bacterium
TTCGTGGAAGTAGTTGAGCTGTCTAGACTTCGAAACAGGTTTGCCTTTTGCTATGCTATTAGCAGCATGAACACAAATCGCTGGTTGTTCCTCCTCCTGGGGGTACTGTTGGGGTGCTCCGCGCACCTCTCCGCCTCCACCATCATCCCGCCGTCGAACCTCGGCCAGCTCGCTCGCATGAGCGACACGGTCGTCTTCGCCGAGGCTCAGGACTCACGGAGTGAGCCGGGGGGTCTGCTGCCGCGGACCGTGACCCGGTTCCGGCTCGTGCAGCAGGTTGCGGGCACGCGGGTCCCTGTGGATTTCGAGGTCGCCGAGCCGGGAGGCGAAGCGGACGGAGTCAAGGTGGTGATCGCCGGAGCACCGGCCTACAAGAAGGGCAAGAAGTACCTCCTCTTCCTGGAAAAGGCGGCGGACGGCCAGTGGCGCTCGAAGGTCCTGGCCTATGGCCTGCTCGAAGAGATCGACGGCAAGGACCTCCTGCGGCCCACGCCCGAGGGGCTGGAAGTGGCGACGGTCGGCAAGAAGAACGTGGAGCCGGTCGGGGTCTACCGCAAGGGGGCGCTGCTGCGCCACCTGGGTCAGCTCTCGCTGGGGTCGAACTGGGACCGTGCTCAGGTCGAGGCGGCTCCCGCCGAGGCGCGCGCGGCGCTGGTCGAGCTCGAGATGGAATCCGCCGCGGCCCCGCTGGAAGCGGCCGCCGCTCCGGTGGTGTTGCCGCCGACCGGCTGCGTCTTCCTCAACTCCGGCGGCGTGCCCTTCCGCGTCTTCGGTCAGGAGACCGGAACCACGATCACCATCGCGCCGACCACCCCCGGCCAGACGGGGCTGGCGGACGGCGGCGTCTCGGCGGTCCAGCAGGCGGTGGCGGCGTGGACCAACCATCCGGATTCGGCGATCAACTTCGTGGCCGGGCCGACGCGGGCGCGCAACGTCAGTTGCACCACCAACGCCTTCATCGACAACGATCCGGGCGGGGTCGTCTTCAACGATCCGTGCAGCGACATCACCGACATGAGCGGCTGCTCGGGCACGCTGGCGATCGGCGGCGTGGCCCAGGGCGGCGGCGGCGGCGTCTTCGACGGCGAGACCTGGTTCGGCATCGGCAGCCCCTTTGTGGTGGTCAACAACGGCGCGGGCTGCATCGGCGCCACCAACTTCGCCGAGATGATGACGCACGAGGTGGGCCACAGCATCGGCTTCGGGCACCACGCCTCGGGCGCCATCAATCCCACCATGTCGGCGGTCCTCAAGGGGGACGGCCGGGGCGCCGCGCTGGTCGGCGTCGACAAGACCTGCGCCTCGTTCGCCTACCACACCTTCCGGGACGTGAGCTTCAGCCACTGGGCCTGGAAGTGGATCGAGGCGGTCGACAACGGCAGCGTGATCGCCGGTTGCGGCAGCGGCAACTTCTGTCCCGACAACAACATCAGCCGGGATCAGATGGCGACCTTCCTGCTCAAGGCCAAGGAGGGCTCGGCCTTCACCCCGCCCGCCTGCACCAGCCCGGTCTTCAACGACGTGCCCTGCTCCAACTCCTTCTCGACCTGGATCAACGAGCTGTCGGCGCGCGGGGTCACCGGCGGTTGCGGCAATGGGGCCTACTGCCCGAGCGGCCTGGTGTCGCGGGATCAGATGGCGGTCTTCCTCCTCAAGACCAAGGAGGGGCCGTCCTACTCCCCGCCGGCCTGCACGAGTCAGCTCTTCAACGACGTCCCGTGCTCGAATCCTTTTGCGCCCTGGATCAACGAGCTGGTAGCCCGCGGGATCACCGGCGGTTGCGGCAGCGGCAACTACTGCCCGGGGACGAATGTGACCCGGGCGCAGATGTCGGTGTTCCTGACCGCCACCTTCGGGCTGCCGACACCCTGACGGAGAACTGACGATGACAGGACTGCCCCCGCGAACCGTTTCGAGCCTTATCTCTCTTCGCCATTTCGCGGGGGCAGCCACTTGCCTCCTGCTCGGGCTGGCCTGTCCTGCAGCCGCCCAGCCGGTCCTTCAACCCGTCTCCGCCCCGGTGGTCACTCCCGGCGGCTTCGTCTCCATCGTGCCGGTCACCACCGGCGTCTCCGAGCCGATCGGCGTCACCAATGCCGGGGACGGCTCGAACCGTCTCTTCGTCACCGAGCGGCGCGGCCGGATCCGCATCGTCAAGGGCACCCAGGCCCTCGCGACGCCCTTCCTCGACATCTCGACGAAGGTCGGGCCCTGCGGGTCGGACTGCGGCGAGCGCGGGCTCCTCGGCCTCGCCTTCCACCCCAATTACGAGGCGAACGGCTTCTTCTACGTCTACTACACGCGGGTGAGCGACGGCGACATCGTGATCGCGCGCTACCAGGTCTCGTCCAATCCCGACGTGGCCCTGGACAGCTCGGAGCTGATCCTCCTCACGATCGAGCATACGTCTCAGGGCAACCACAACGGCGGCCAGCTCGCGTTCGGTCCGGACGGCTTCCTCTATGCCGGGATCGGCGACGGCGGCGGCGGCGGCGACTTCCTGGAATCCGGCCAGAGCACCTCGACCCTGCTGGGCAAGATCCTGCGGCTCAATGTGAACGGCGACGACTTCCCCGGCGACGCCAGCCGCAACTACGCCATTCCGGCCGGCAACCCGTTCGCCGGGACCACCCCCGGCGCCGACGAGATCTGGGCGTTCGGCCTGCGCAACCCCTGGCGCTTCAGCTTCGACCGCCAGACCGGCGACCTCTACATCGCCGACGTCGGCCAGAACCTGTGGGAAGAGATCGACTTCCAGGCCGCCGGCAGCGCGGGGGGGCAGAATTACGGCTGGGACTGCCGCGAGGGGGCGCACCCCTATACCGACCCAGACGATCAGAATGCGAACTGCCCAGCTCTAGCCGGCAGCTTTATTGATCCCGTCCTGGAGTACTCGCACGGCAGCGGCGACTGCTCGGTGACCGGAGGTTACGTCTATCGCGGCCAGCCGGCGAGCTTCCTGAGCGGCAACTACCTCTTCGGCGACCTCTGCACCGGCCGGATCGTGCGAGGCTCCCGCGGCGCGGGTGGGGCCTGGAGCCAGCAGCTCCTGATCGACACCTCCTTCAACATCACGAGCTTCGGCCAGGACGAGAAGGGGGGCCTCTACTTCACCGACCTGCCGCTCTCCGGCACGCGCAGCGCCTCCCTGCAGCGGCTCGCGGCTCACACCTTCTCGGACGTGACGCCCGACCTCTCCACCTGGCCTTTCGTCGAGGCCCTGGTCGGGGCCGGGATCACCGGCGGCTGCACCGACACCACCTTCTGCCCCGGAAACCTGGTCACCCGGGCCCAGATGGCGGTCTTTCTCCTGACCGCCGAGCACGGCGCGGGGTTTACCCCGCCCCCGGCCACCGGCACGGTGTTCAACGATGTGCCGGCGGGCTCCTTCGCCGCCGCCTGGATCGAGCAGGTCGCCGC
>DATAHG010000385.1:0-5512 GCA_036263295.1 Thermoanaerobaculia bacterium
GCGCCGGGCGAGCCGGCGGCCGAGATCCCGGGCGGCCTCGGCGTAGACCGGGGAGGCTCCATGGCTGGAGCCGCAGAAGACGCAGACGCGCCGCATGGGGGAGAGGGGTCAGCCGAGGATCTCTTCGGCGGCCAGGCTCAACTCGGGGAAGGCGACAGAGAAGAGGCGCTCCCCGCGGCGTACGGTCCGGACCGTCTGATACCCGTTGGAATCAGGGGCGCGATGAACCTCGATGAGGGAACGGTCGAGATCAACCAGCCAGACCTCGGGAATGCCATGCTCGGCATACAGGGGAAGCTTGAGATTCCGGTCGTACGCGAGGCTGGAATCCGCCACCTCGATGACGAGGAGCACGTCCTCAGGGCGGGCATGGGACTCCGTATAGAAGTCCTCTCTCCGGCGCAAAATCGAGAGATCCGGCTGAGGCTCTGAGTAGTCGTCCAGATCGATGGGATCCTGGACACCGACGGTGACACGTCCCAAGAGCCGGCTTACCAGAAGCTCGTTGAGACGTTTGACACAGGAAGTATGCCGACTCCCGATCGGAGCCATCTTCAGGATCTCCCCTGCGATCAGCTCGACCCGGTCGTCTTCGGTGAGGATCCCGGAACGGAGCATCACCTGGTACTCGTCGACGGTAAAGAGCCTCTTGGCGGTTGGTAGGTCCGGAATCGCTGGAACAGCCATCGTTCTGCCTCCAAGAGGATTGTATCGCAAAGAGGAGTCGCCAATCTCCTCCCTACAGCGCCCCCGCGATCTCCACCGCGTTGAGCGCCCCGCCCCGCGTGAGATTGTCCATCACCGCCCACAGCCAGAAGCCGCCGTCGGTGGCCTTGCGGACCGTCCCGAAGATCGCCTTCTCGCTGCCGGCGGCGTCGATCGGACCCAGATGCTTGGGGTCGTCCGCCACCTCCAGGTATTCGCTGGCGGCGAGCGCCTGGCGGATCCCCTGCGGGGTGGTCTCCTGGCCGAAATGGAGATGCACGCTCACCGACAGGCTGTGGAAGACCCCGGCCTGGATCACCTGGAGCGCCGCCGGAGAGGTGCGGCCGAGGACCGCTCCGAGCTGGGCCGAGAGAGGATCCGCCGCGAGCGGCGTCGGCATCAGGTTGAAGGCGAGCTGCGAGCCGAAGACCGGGCTCGGCTTGCGGCCTCCCATCGTGAAGATGTTGCGGGTCTGCTCGACCAGCTCCTCGATCCCCGGATCCCCTTCCATGGAGGCGGGCTGGAGCACCGTCGCCACCGCGTGCTGCGGGTCGAGGCCGGCCAGAGGGTGGAGCAGGTGGGCGAGGAGGACCACCGCCGGATGCGGCGAGACCAGAGGCGTACCCGGGCCGGCCTCCCGCAGGTTCACCCCGGCCACGATCGGGCGGCCATCGGCGAGCGTGGCGTCGGGCGACAGGAGGATGGCCATGACGTCCGGCGGCAGGTCGGCCAGGATCGGCCGGTTCTCCGCGATCGGACCGCTCAGGAACACCGCCGTCAGGCCGTCCAGCTCGATCGGGGCATAGCGCTGGACCACGGCGGCCGCGCCGGCCACCTCGGTCAGAGTGCCGACCTCGTCGTCCTGGGTGCTGAGCAGGCGGATCTCCTGCCAGCCGGAGCTGCGCTCCAGGGTCTCCTTCAGCTCTTTGCCGAGGAGAGTGGTGGGGTGGAGGATGGCGTACTTGCTCATGCGGGCTCGGGGGGAAGCTCCTTCCGCGGCCGCCGCAGCCGGCTCACCAGCGAGCCGAGGGGTCCCGAGGAAGCATAGAGAAGACAGATGGCGAGGAACGTCGCCCGGGGCTGAAAGGCGATCACCAGCAGGACGGCGGCGATCGGCACGAAAGCCCGGTAGCTCCAGCGCTGGCGCAGGTCGAGCTTCTTGAAGCTGGTGTAGCGAAAGGTCGAGACCATCAGGGCGCCGAGCAGCAGCAGGGCCATCAGCATCAGGAGCTGAGTCCACACCCGCCACTTCGAGTCGAGGTCGAGGATCGGCACGAAAAACAGCATCGAGCAGATGGTGCCGGCCGCCGCCGGAGTGGGGAGGCCGACGAAGAACCGGGCGTCCACCACCTTGGTCTGCACATTGAAGCGGGCGAGGCGGGTGGCGGTGCAGACCAGGAAGAAGAACGGCACGAGCCAGCCGATCCGCCCCCAGTCCGACAGCCCCCAGAGATAGGTGAGGAGAGCCGGCGATACGCCGAACGTGAAGACGTCGGCGAGCGAGTCGTACTCCTTGCCGAAATCGCTCTCGGTGCCGACCATGCGGGCGATCCGGCCGTCGAGAGCGTCGAAGATCCCGGCCGCGAAGATCAGCAGGGCCGCGAAATCGAAGCCGAATCGGTGGGCGCCCGGCGGCAGATCCTGGTCCATGAACCCGGC
Organism: Thermoanaerobaculia bacterium; assembly: GCA_036263295.1. Taxonomy (GTDB): domain Bacteria; phylum Acidobacteriota; class Thermoanaerobaculia; order Multivoradales; family UBA5704; genus DATAHG01. The sequence continues at coordinate 2,365 of DATAHG010000385.1, forward strand.
CGCCCGCATCCCGAGGACGATGGCGTAGAAGCCCATGAAAATATTGCCGATGGTAAACAGGCTCGGCAACAGATAGGCGCCGCGCCGCAGCCGCCGGGCGAGCTGGGGCGAGCGCGGCGCGCGGGGCGCAAGAGGGGGACGCGAGATGCCGTCAGCGATCACGCACCCCCTCGGGTGACGCCACCGGAGTGGCCCCGTTCTTCAGTCGATCGCCTTTTTTGACCAGCACGCGGTAACCCTCCGGGACCAGGAGGTCCACCCGGGAGCCGAACTTGATCAGTCCCATCGCCTGCCCCCGGTGGACGTGATCCCCTTCTTTCAGATAGCAAACCACGCGCCGGGCCAGCAGACCGGCGATCTGGCGGATCCCCACCAGGTCGCCGTCCGGGCGGCGGATGACCGTGAGGTGCTTCTCGTTGACATCCCCGGCGTCCTCGCGAAAGGCGGCCACCTTGCGGCCGGTGGCGTAGCGCGAGGCGATCACCTCGCCCGCCGACGGGGCCTTCTGGACATGGACGTCGAACACCGAGAGGAACGTGACGATGCGCTGGAAACGGCCGGGGCCGAGCTCCGGGTCCTCGATCGTGTCGATACGGGTGATCAGGCCGTCGGCGGGGGCCAGGATCACCCCCGCCTCTCCCTGATAAGACCGGGACGGGTCGCGGAAGAAGAGCAGGACCAGCAGTCCGAGGACGAGCAGCGTGACGGCCCATCCGAAGTAGCCGAGGAAGAACAGCACCCCGGCTCCGAAGAGGAAGGGCAGGACGAAAGGCCAGGCTTCTTTCGCGAACGTCATCCGGGCTTTTCCTGGTCGCCGGGTCTAGGCCGGGACGCCGGCCGAGTGGGTCTCGCGGTGGTGGCGGATGATGTGCTCCATGTGATCCTTGAGCATCAGCTTGTGGAGCTTGATCTTCTTTTCCTCGTCCTCATCCTCTTGCGAAAGCAGGGACTTCTGGTTGATCGTCGCGAGCCGCCTCTCGTACTCCTGATGCTCTTCGAAGAGGCGGCGGTATTCGTCATCCGTCTGCAGCAGCTCGTCCTTCAACGCCTGATCGTTCATGGACATGACGCTTTCCTCCTTGCCTGGCCGGCAGGCGAGAACGGTCCTCGAGGGGACCGGCAATCGTGGGGGAAGGGGGTGGAGACAGCGGGAACGGCGCGGCAGGGCATGCGGTGGGAGGTCCGTCTCACCGGCGCACCGACTCCCGCTCACGGTCCCGCGCACAGAGCCCCTGGAGGGGGTAGCGGGCCGTGAAGATGGGTTCCAGGAAGAGTTCTCTCATGCTCCGACCCGAGGATAGCACCGGCCTTTCGGGGCGGCAACCAGGGGCCTTGCCGCCGTCGCTCAGAGCCGGCGGAGCAGCACGAAGGCGTCGGTGCCGTCGCGGTAGTAGGCCCGGCGCCGGCCGCTGTACTCGAATCCGGCGTCGCGGTAGAGGGCGATGGCGCCCTCGTTGTCCTCGCGGACCTCCAGGAAGCAGCTCGCGACCCCGGTCTGGCGCAGGCGGGCGAAGCCGTGCTCCAGGAGCTGCCGGGCGATGCCGCGGCGGCGCTGGTCGGGCAGGACGGCCAGGCGGAGCAGCTCGGCCTCGTCGCCGACGTTATGGAACGAGGCGTAGCCGACCGGGATCTCGCCGTCGGCGGCGACCAGCACGAACGCCGCGGGATGGCTGATCTCATGCTCCAGGAGATCGGGCGGCCAGGGATCGGGGAAGGCGGCGCGCTCGATCCAGGCGATCGCGAGCACGTCCTCCCGCCCGGCATCGCGGACCTCGGTCACCCCGGTCATGCCGGAGCCTCCGGGCCGGTCCGGACCTTCGGCTGGGTGACCGCCGGAGGGCGCGCATAGAGCGGCGAGACCAGGAACCCCGGCTCCCAGACCATCCCCGGCTCGGCGGCCAGGCGGATCGCGGCTGGAGCGAGCGGACCGGCCTCCTGGCGGGGGAGATCCTCCGGCAGGAGGCCCGTCCCAAAGCCGACAATCCAGTCGGCGCCAAGCCCCCCGAGCCCGCCGGCCGGCACGATCGCCTCGGGACCGAGGGCCCGCGGGAACGGCTCCGCCGTGAAGAGCTGGGCGCTCCACTCGCCGCGCAGGGCATCGACCACGGAAAGGATCGTCGAGCCAGCCGGAGCCGAGTCCGCCGCCTGCACCGCCAGCGCCCGCAGGGTCGGCAGCGCCGTGGCCGGGATCCCCAGCGCCTGGTGGAGCCCGAGAGCGGTGGAAAGACCAATCCGCAGCCCCGTGAAGCTGCCGGGTCCGCGCAACGCGACCACGCCACCGAGATCCGCCGGCCGCGCCCCCGTCTCGCTCAGCACCGCCGAGACCAGATCGAGCAGGGTGGAGGAGGAACGCTCCTGCGCGATCGATCGTTCCGCCAGCACGGTGCCATCCCGCCCCACGGCGACGCTCACGATCGGAGAGCCGGTGTCGAGCGCGAGCAGGAGAGGGCGGTCGAAGTTCATCGCGAGGAGAGTATATGGAAGCTCGCCTCACCCGCCGGAAAAGCGGGGCAACTCACCGCCGTGTAGTGACAATATGGAGAAGTGTTGTGACGGAACATCGGGAAGTCGTGACGATATACCGATCGGCCGCGACGAAGTCTCGATGGAACGGAACGAAGTGAGGAGAGATCGTGACGAAGGGGCGAGAGGTCGTCCTGGTTTATCGAGACAACATGACGAAATGGGGATAAGTAGTCGCAAAGTGGGGAGACAACGTGACAACGCGTGGATGCATCATAGAAAAGTGTGGAGATGTTGTCACAAAATGGACGAGTGTCGCGACGGAATGAGGATCGACAGTGACGAAATGTGGAGACATCGTGAGGAAATCTCGATGCGACGTAGCAAAGTGGGGAGAGATCGTCGCAACGTTTGGAGACGTCGTGACCACGTCAGGAGACGATGTGACGAAGTGGAGATTTAACGTGGCAAAAGATCGGTGAGTTGTCACGGAGTGGGCGGGGGGGACTCCCAGGCCGGTCGATCCGGTCTGGCGATCTGAGGGCGGGGGCGCCCTCTCCCGCGAAGCGGGGGAGGGTTGGGGAGGGGGCGGTTCCGTCGGTATGGACCGGGAGGATAGGTAACAGACTGGACCGGGAGGATGGGTAACAGTTCTCGGGTCGGTTCTTGAGAGAGCATTGTTTTC
>DATAHG010000386.1:0-1912 GCA_036263295.1 Thermoanaerobaculia bacterium
TAGGTGACGATCAGCACCGCCTGGCTGAGGTTGAGGGTGGGCTGGACCGGCGAGCAGGGGATCGTCACCAGCAGGCTCGCCAGCGCCAGCTCGTCGTTGGTGAGGCCTCCCACCTCGGGCCCGAAGAGCAGGGCGGTCGGGGTGCCGGGCGGGTCGTCGGCCAAGGCGGCCGGCAGCTCGCGCGCGGTGAGAAGAGGGACCCCGGAGCGGCGGTCGCGGCTGGAGGTGGTTCCGACCACCCGCTGGAACGGCTCCAGGGCCTCGCGCAGGCTGGGGGCGCGGACCGCGGCGTCCAGGATGTGCCGGGCCCCGACCGCGAAGGCCACGCCGATCTTGCCGATCTCGGCCGCGGGCTCGACCAGGATCAGCCGTTCCAGGCCCATGTTGGCCATGGCCCGCGCCGCCGAGCCGACGTTGCCCTCCTCGCGGGGGCGGACCAGGATGACGGCGGGCTGGGAGGTCGCGATCGTGTCCATGGCGCGGACTTTATCGGATCTGATCGGATCTGGCCCTCAGGGCCAGTCCGCCCGATTGACAGCTCAACACGGCGGCGATACCTTGCGCCCAGAGCCTGAAAAGGGGGATTCGAGAGAGATGGCGAAAAGAGGGATGCGGGCCTACATCGTGTTTGCCGGCAGCGGGCCGATCCTGCTGTTGTCCACCTACCCCAAGCTGACCGACGAGCGCCTGGTCAGCAAGCTGCGCTACAAGGGGATCGACAAGTTCATCGCCTACGAGGTCGATCTCGCGGCGGCCCAGGCCCGCTACGAGGCCAGCTTCGACACCGTGGCGCGCGATCTCGACGGGGTGGAGGACATGCGGGTCCTCGACTTCAACGGCCATCAGATCATGGCCAACTTCTCCCTCGAAGAGCTGGGAGACCCGATCAAGTTCGGGGGCTAAGGCGCCGCAGGCCCAGGCGGAGACACCGCCGCCTGAAAATCCCGCAGGTCGTAGCCGAGCTCGGCGAAGAGCTGGCGGGTGAGGGGCAGCGGCAGCCCCACCACGTTGGTGTAGTTCCCGAAGATCTCCTCCACGAACATCGCGCCCACCCCCTGGACGGCATAGGAGCCCGCCTTGTCCAGGGGCTCGCCGGTCGCCGCGTACCAGCGGATCTCCTCCTCCGTCAGGGGGGCGATCCGCACCCGCGAGGTGGCGGCAGCGGCGGCCCGGCGGCCCGGTCCCGAACCGTCGGGCTCGGAGAGGGCCACGCCGGTGTAGACGACGTGCTCGCGGCCGGCGATGCGGCCGAGCATGGCGCGGGCGTCGGCCTCGTCGCGCGGCTTGCCCAGAATGTCGCCGTCCAGCACGACCACGGTATCGGCGGCGAGGATCAGCTCGCCGGGCTCGGCGCGGGCGGCGGCCTTTTCTACGGCCAGACGGAGGACGTAGTCCCGCGGCGGCTCGCCGGGGCGGGCCGACTCGTCCACGTCGGCGGCGCGGACCGTGAAGGCGAGGCCCAGCATCCCCAGCAGCTCGCGGCGGCGAGGGGAGGCGGAGGCGAGGATCAGATGGGGCAAGGGCTGGGAGCTCAGGGGTAGTAGCCCCGCACGGTCTTGGCTTCGAGGCCGGGCCGGCGCACCTTGACGTCCACCGAGCGGAACTTGCCGTCGTTCCCCTCCTTCGAGGACTGGTAGGCCACCAGGTACTGCGAGCGCAGCTCGTCTTCCACGATCTTGTAGATCCTCTCCAGCTCCGACGCCCGGGTGATGAAGAAGGCGCGCCCGCCGGTCTCCTCGGCCAGCCTCTCCAGCTTGAGGTGGGCGTCGGTCATCTTGCTCGGCAGGTTGATGCCGACCGTATAGAGGGCGACGCCGCTGCGGCGGGCGTATTCGAGGGCGTCATTGTACTGGTACTTGCTGCGCGAGTCCTCGCCGTCGGTGAGGAGGATGATGGCGCGCTTGCCGCGCAC
>DATAHG010000387.1:0-11797 GCA_036263295.1 Thermoanaerobaculia bacterium
CCTCGGCGATCCCGAGCTGGGGAGGGCGGTCGCCGCGGCCGGTTGCCCGCTCGTCCTCATGCACAGCCGGGGCGAGCTCGCCACCATGCAGAGCGGCATCCGGTTCCGCGACCTGCTGAGCGAGGTGCGGGCCGAGCTCGCTGAGGCCATGGCCCGCGCCGAGGCCTGCGGGATCGATCCCGGGCAGCTCATCCTCGATCCGGGGATCGGCTTCGGCAAGACCTGGGAGCAGAACCTGGAGCTGATCCGCCGGCTCGACGAGCTGGCCGGGCTCGGCCGGCCGCTCCTCCTCGGCGCCAGCCGCAAGAGCTTCCTCGCCAAGACGGTCGAGGCGTCCGGAGGAAGGGCTCCCGCGCCAAACGAACGGCTCGCCGGCAGCCTCGCCGCGGTGGCCTGGGGCGCCGGCCGCGGAGCCGCCATGGTCCGCGTACACGACGTCGCGGAGACCGCCCAGTTCCTGACCGTCTGGGAGGCGATCGCCGCGGAAGGAGGGCGATGTTGAACCCGACGAGGCTCCTGGAGCTGCTCACCTGGCGCGACGCCATCGACATCCTGGCGGTCACGATCGTCATCTACAACCTGCTGCTGCTGATCCGCGGCACCCGCGCCGTCCAGATGCTCCTGGGCATCGTCTTCGTCGGGCTGGTCTACTATGTCGCCCGCATCCTCGAGCTGCCGACCCTGCAGACCCTGCTGGAGAGCCTGCTGATCGTGCTCCCCTTCGCCATCATCGTGCTCTTCCAGGGGGAGATGCGCCGGGCTCTCGCGAACTTCGGGCGGAACCCCTTGTGGGGGCTCACCAAGCAGCAGAAGGTGGTGTCGGGCTTCAACGACATCGTGCTCGCCGCCACCACGCTCTCGTCGCGGCGCATCGGCGCCCTGATTGTGATCGAGCGCCTCCAGGGCCTCCGCAACTACGTCGAGAACGGCATCGTGCTCGACGCGGTGCTGTCCTACGACCTGCTGATCAACGTCTTCTCTCCCGACACGCCGCTCCACGACGGCGCCGTGATCGTGCAGGACGACCGCATCTCCGCCGCCGCCTGCTTCCTGCCGCTGACCCCCAACCCCGAGCTGTCCAAGGAGTTCGGCACCCGCCACCGCGCCGCCCTCGGCATCACCGAGGAGACCGACGCCGTGGCCGTCGTGGTCTCGGAAGAGACCGGCATCATCTCGGTGGCTTTCGACGGGGGCCTGACTCCGGACCTGAACAGCAAGAGCCTGCGCAACACGCTCTACAAGTACCTGATCACCGACCTGTATCCGCAGGGGCCGCAGGTCCCGAAAGGGGCACAGGGAGAGTCCCCCTCATGAGCGACCGCGCCCGGCTCTGGGGGCTCCGCCTCCTCGCCCTCCTGATCGCGCTGTCGATCTGGTACCGCGTGTCCCTGGAGGACCGCGAGAACCTCACCGAGCGCACCATCGAGGCGAGCGTCACCTACAACCGGCCGGTCGGCTACATCGTCCTCGACCAGGTGCGCAGCGTCGATGTGCGCGTGCGCGGCACGAGCAAGCGCATCCGCGAGATCACCCCCTATCAGGTGGACGTGCAGGTCGAGCTGGTCCAGGCCCAGAAAGGGGCGATCGACGTCCCGCTGGAGCCGGAGAACGTCAAGGTGCCGGAAGGGTTCGAGGTGGTCTCGATCGACCCCAACGTCATCCGCGTCGAGCTCGACCTCGAGAAGAGCCAGAGCCTGCCGGTCGCGCCGCAGATCGTCGGCCGGGTGCCGGCCGGCTACCGCGCCGAGGAGCCGGAGGTGTTCCCCAACCAGGTCATGGTGACCGGCCCGGAGTCGCTGATCACCCGCGTCCAGGCCCTGGGCACCCGGGCGGTCAGCCTCACCGGCCGCACCGAGACGTTCGAGGACAGCGTGGCGGTCACCGCGCCCGACCCCCTGATCCAGGTGGTCCAGCCCGCCCGCGTCTCGGTGCGCGTCCCCATCCAGCCCGTCGAGGCCGCCAAGCCTGACGGCCACGCCGAAGAAAAAAAGAAAGGGTCCTGAGCTTGACGAACGAATCCCCTACCCGGCACCTCTTCGGCACCGACGGCATCCGGGCCCGCTTCGGCGAGCCGCCGCTCGACCGCGAGACCGTGACGAGCCTGGCGCTCCACCTCGCCGCGACACTCCGTGAAAGAGGGCCCGAGCCCTCCGTGGTCCTTGGCGGCGACACCCGGGAGAGCACGCCGGAGATCTGCCGCTGGATCGCCGCCGGCCTCGCCGCGGGCGGAGTGCGCGCCCGCTACACCGGGGTGCTGCCGACGCCGGGCATCGCCTACCTCACCCACCAGCTCGGGGCCGTCGCCGGCGTGGTGGTGTCGGCCAGCCACAATCCCTATCCGGACAACGGCATCAAGCTGATCGACCCGCAGGGGTACAAGTGGAGCGAGGCCGAGGAGGCCGCCCTGGAGCGCCGGATGGAGACGGGACCGGGGGGAGCGGCGCCGCGGGAGATCGACATCCAGCCGGACCCCGCGCTGCAGGAGCGCTACCTGCGCCACCTGACCGCGACCGTGCCCGCCAAGGTGCCGGGAGACCGGCCGCTGGACGGCTTCCGGATCGTGCTCGACGCCGGCAACGGCGCCGCCTCCCCTTACGCGGGCGAGCTGTTCGAGCGCCTCGGGGCGCGGGTCACCCTCCTCCACGCAAGCCCGAACGGCCGCAACGTGAACCAGGGGTGCGGCTCGACCGCTCCGGAAGAGATGGCCTCCCGGGTGGTGGCCGAGGGAGCGGACCTCGGCGCCGCGTTCGACGGTGACGCCGACCGCTGCATCCTGGCCGACGAGCGCGGCGAGGTGCGGGACGGCGATGCCATCCTCTATCTCTGGGCGCTCGGCCTGCGCGACTCGGGGCACCTGGTGCCGCCCAAGATCGTGGCGACCTCGATGAGCAACCTGGGGCTCGAACGGGCCCTGGACCGGGCGGGGATCGGGCTGGAGCGCTGCGGGGTCGGCGACCGTTACGTGGTCGAAAAGATGCGGGAGAAGGGGATCGTGCTGGGAGGCGAGCAGTCGGGGCACATCGTGCAGAGCGAGCTGGCGACCACCGGGGACGGCCTGCTCACGGCCCTCCAGATGGCGGCGCTGGTTCACCGCTCCGGCCGTTCCTTCTCGGAGCTGCTGGCCGGCTTCCGGCGCTACCCGCAGGTGCTGGTCAACATCCGCGTCGGCCGCAAGCCGAAGTTCGAGTCGGTGCCGCGCATCGACGAGGCGAAGAGGGCCGTCGACGACCAGCTCGGAGCCGACGGCCGCCTGCTTCTGCGCTACAGCGGCACCGAGCCGCTCGCCCGGGTGATGATCGAGGGCCCCGAGCAGGGCGCGATCGACGCCCTCGCCCACCAGCTCGCCGGGATCATCCGGGAGGAGCTGGGGGCCTAGGCGGTTGCCCGGATCCAGCCAAGCCGGGTACGGACCCAAGTCGCAGGCTTCACCGTTCGGGCGCGATAAATCGCGCCCCTACAACTGCTACACAAGGTTATGCAGGGTTGTAGGGGCGTGATTCATCACGCCCTGACGGTGAGTTTCAGAACGAGGCCGAATCGAGCTGCCTGGAGCTACCGCATCGCCGCCAGCATCTCGCGCACGGCGGCGTCCATCCCGACCAGCACGGCGCGCGAGATGATGGCGTGGCCGATATTGAGCTCCTCCATGCCGGGCACCGCCACGACCGGGCCGACGTTGTCGGGCCGCAGACCGTGGCCGGCGTAGAGCCGGAGCCCCCCGGCGCGGCCGGCCGCGCCGGCCTCCCGCAGGTGGACCAGCTCGCGCTCGATCGCCTCCGGCTCCGTGGCGCGGACATAGGCGTCGGTGTTCAGCTCGAAGCCGGTCACCCCGCGCGAGGCCAGTCCGGCCGCCACCTCGAGGTGACGGGGGTCCGGATCGACGAACAGCGAGACCGTGATCCCCGCCTCGGCCAGGCGGTCCACCACCTCGGCGATCCGCCGGCCATAGAAGTGGAGGTTGAGCCCCCCTTCGGTGGTGACCTCCTCCGGCCGCTCCGGCACCAGGGTCACCTGGTCCGGTTTCACCCGCAGGGCCACCCGCACCATCTCCTCGGCGATCGACATCTCCAGGTTGAGCTTGCCGCGCACGCTCTGGCGCAGCCGCTCGACGTCCGAGTCCTGGATGTGCCGGCGATCGACCCGCAGGTGGACGGTGACGCCGGAGGCGCCCGCCTCCTCGGCGATCCGGGCCGCCTCGACGGGGTCCGGGTAGGGCGTCCGCCGGGCCTGCCGCAGGGTGGCGACATGGTCGACGTTGACCGAAAGCTTCACATCGCTCATCGTTCGATCTCCATCTCCTGCTGGCCCGCGGTCTCCTCGGGATTGCGGCTGATCAACACCGTCGCCTGGATCGGAAAGAGGGTCCGGTGGACCCTTTCGCCGAACGTGCAGTTCACTTCGTAATATCCGTCGCTCACCTGGAGCAGGGTCCCGCGGCCCCCCTTGATCCCCAGGATCTCGTTATGAATCAAAACCTCCGCCGGCAGTTCCATCCATCCCTCCTCGATCAGTCTTTCACGTAGCCTTCGTCGCGGTATTCCTTGAGCTTGCGCTGCAACGTCCGCAGCCCGATGCCCAGGATATCCGCCGCCTTGGCGCGGTGGCCGCCGGTGCGGTCCAGGGTCTCCAGGATCGCCTGACGCTCGATGTCGGCCATGGTGCGCGGCTCGCCCGCCACCGCCTGGACCGGCCCGCCCGCCGCCGAGACCGTCGAAGAGGCGCGCACCTCGGACGGCAGGTCGGCGGCGCCCACCAGGTCGCCCTGATGGAATACGACGACCGACTCCATCATGTTCTTGAGCTGCCGCACATTGCCCGGCCAGGCGAAGCGCGCCAGCAGCTCGATGGCTTCGGTATCCAGCCGCTTGGGGGGCTTGCCGTGCTCCTGGCAGAAGAACTGGAGGAAGTGCTCGGCGAGCTGCGGGATGTCGCCGGCCCGCTCCCGCAAGGGGGGGATCCGCAGCGTCACCACCTTGAGGCGGTAGTAGAGGTCCTCGCGGAAGCGCCCCTCGGAGACCTCCCTTTCGAGGTCGCGGTTGGTGGCGGCGATCAGCCGGAAATCGACCTCGATCAGCTCGCTGCCGCCCACCCGCATGACCTGGCGCTCTTCCAGGACCCGCAGGAGCTTCACCTGGAGCTCCGGATAGAGCTCGCTGATCTCGTCGAGGAACAGGGTGCCTCGGTGGGACAGCTCGAACTTGCCGATCTTCCGCGCCACGGCCCCGGTGAAGGCGCCGCGCTCGTGGCCGAACAGCTCGCTCTCCAGGATGTCGCTCGGGATCGCCCCGCAGTTGATGGCGAGGAAGCGCTCGTTGCGCCGCGGGCTCGCCCGGTGGAGGGCGTTGGCGACCAGCTCCTTGCCGGTGCCGCTCTCGCCGATGATCAGGACCGACGAACGGGTGGGGGCGACCAGCTTCATCTGGTCGAACAGCCGCTCCATCGGGGCGGAGCGGCCGACGATGCTCTCGAAGCCGTAGCGCTTGTCGAGCATCTCGCGGAGATTGGTGACCTCCTCCTTGAGCTGCTCCTTCTCGACCAGGTTCATCACCCGGCGGCGCAGCTCGTAGAGATCGACCGGCTTGGTCAGATAGTCGTCGGCGCCGACCCGCATGGCCTCGACCGCCGACTCGATGGAGCCGTAGGCGGTGACCAGGATGAACCCGAGGTCGTACTTGCGCTCGCGGATCTCGTTGAGAAAACCCAGGCCGTCCATGCCGGGCATCTTGAGATCGCACACGGCCAGCCGGGCGGTGTCGTTTTCTTCCAGGAATTCGAGCGCCTTGCGGGCGTCGTCGAAGGTGCGGACCGCGAGCCCCGCTTTTTCCAGGGCGATCGCCATGGACTCGCGCGAGCCGGTCTCGTCGTCAATAACCAGAATCAATGGCTTCTCAGGCATGCGCGGCCATTTTGGCACAAACTGGCCCCACTCCCAAGCCCAATCTCAATCAGATTCCCGGCTGTCATAAACTCTCCTCGGAAAAGCATGACCCTCCCCCTCGATTCCAACCCCGGCACCGGCCCCACCACGACCCTCGAAGGGGTCCTCGAGCGCGTCGTCTTCGCGAACGAGGAGAACGCCTGGAGCGTGGTGCGCCTGACGGTTCCCGGGCATCGCGACCCGGTGACGGCGGTCGGCAACCTGCTGGGGGTCCAGCCGGGCGAAAACCTCCGCCTGACCGGCTCCTGGGTCAACGACCCGCGGCATGGCCGGCAGCTCAAGGTCGTCTCCTATGTCACGGTGGCGCCGGCCACCCTCGGCGGGATCGAGAAATACCTCGGGTCCGGGCTGATCCGCGGCATCGGCAAGGTCATGGCCTCCCGGCTGGTCGAGACCTTCGGGCTGGAGACCCTCGACGTCATCGAGGGGCAGCCCGAGCGGCTCAAGGAGGTCGGGGGGATCGGCCCCAAGCGCAGCGCCGAGATCCTCAAGGCCTGGAACGAGCAGCGCGAGATCAAAGACGTCATGGTCTTCCTGCAGAGCCACGGCGTCTCGACCCACTACGCGATCAAGATCTACAAGGCGTACGGCCCGCCCGCCAACGAGCTGGTGCGGGAGAACCCCTACCGCCTGGCGGTGGACATCCACGGCATCGGCTTCAAGACCGCCGACAAGATCGCCGCGGCGCTCGGCATCTCCCCCACCGCGCCGCAGCGCATCGAGGCGGGGGTGCTCCACCTGCTCTCGCAGGCCGCCGACCGCGGCCATATCTATCTGCCGCGGCCGGCGCTGATCGAGGAGGGCAAGGCTCTCCTGGGAGCCGAGGCGCCGCTGATCGAGCGGGCGGTCGCCGCGCTGGCCGAGTCCGGCCAGGCCGTGGTCGAGCCGCTGGTCGCCCCGCCGGACGAGCCCGACCGCCCCGACCAGGCGGTGTTCCTGAAGGCGCTCCACACCGCCGAGACTGGGGTGGCGGGGCGCCTGCGCACCCTGCTGCTGCAGCCCTCCCTTCCTCTGGAGATCGACCTCGACCGCGCCCTCGACTGGTTCGAGAAGCACGAGAGCCTCGAGCTCGCCCGCCAGCAGCGCCAGGCGATCCGCGCCGGGCTCACCCGCAAGGTGCTGGTGATCACCGGCGGCCCGGGCACCGGCAAGACCACCCTGATCCGCGGGCTGGTCACGATCCTTGAAAAGAAGCGGCAGAAGGTGCTGCTCGCCGCTCCGACCGGCCGCGCCGCCAAGCGCCTGTCCGAGGCGACCGGCGGCGAGGCCACCACCCTCCACCGCCTGCTGGAGTTCGATCCGCACACCCGCGCCTTCCAGCGCAACCGCGACCACCCTCTGTCCTGCGACCTGCTGATCGTGGACGAGGTGTCGATGCTCGACACCGTGCTCGCCTACCACCTGCTGCGCGCCGTCCCCGACCACGGCCGCCTCGCCCTGGTGGGGGATGTGGACCAGCTCCCCTCGGTCGGGCCCGGCCGGGTGCTCTCCGACCTCATCCGCTCGGAGGAGATCGAGGTGGTCCGCCTGACCGAGATCTTCCGGCAGGCCGAGAAGAGCCTGATCGTGGTCAACGCCCACCGGGTCAACAGCGGCCAGATGCCGATCCTCGAATCGGTGGACAGCGACGGCGACTTCTTCTTCATCGAGCGCCGCGAGCCCGAGGAGATCGTCGAGACGGTCGCCCAGCTCGTCAGCCGCCGGATCCCGGCCCGCTTCGGGCTCGACCCGGTCGAGCAGATCCAGGTCCTCACCCCGATGAACCGCGGCCCGCTCGGCACCGAGAGCCTCAACGTGACCCTCCGCGATCTCCTCAACCCGGGGGGGCGCACGGTCACCCGCGGCTCCCAGAGCCTGCGCACCGGGGACAAGGTGATGCAGGTCCGCAACAACTATGACCTGGAGGTCTGGAACGGCGACATCGGGCGGGTGAGCGAGATCGACGAGGTCGAGCAGATCGTGCGGGTAACGATCGACGGCCGCACGGTGGCCTACGATTTCGCCTCGATCGACGAGCTGGCGCTGGCCTACTCCTGCTCGATCCATAAGTCGCAGGGGAGCGAGTACCCCTGCGTGGTGATCCCCCTCCACACCCAGCATTACGTGATGTTGCAGCGGAACCTGCTGTATACCGCGATCACCCGGGCCAAGCGGCTGGCCGTGCTGGTCGGCGAGCCGCGGGCGCTCAAGGTGGCGGTGGACAACCGCCGCCTGCGCGCCCGCTACACCCGCCTGGCCGAGCGGCTCAAGGAGCCGGCCGGGGCGGACCTGGGGTTCTACTAGCTCGCCTGATCGGGCTCCACCGGCAGCGGCGGCACCCCCGCCGGGGCCACCGGTACAACCGGGGCCGGCGGCGCATAGGTCGCCGGCACGCCGCTATGCGGGCCCGCCGGGCCGGCCGGAACCGCCGTCTGCCAGCGCGGCGGCCGGTTGGCGAACCAGGCCAGCAGGACGCTGCCGAAGCCCACCACCCAGGCGGCCGCCCGCACCGTGAAGCCGAAGAGCAGGATCGTCCCGGCGATCCAGTCGAGCGGGCCGGAGCCCATGGCCAGGATGCGGCCGATGACGGTCCAGACCTCGATCAGCAGGAGGCCGATCATGGCGGCCCGGAAGGTGCCCCCCGGCGTCCAGTTGAAGCGGATCTCGATCCAGCGGCCGAGCCGGTGGGCCGCCGCCGAGTAGCCCAGGATCAACACCAGCACGAAGAAGACCGCCAGGAACGGGTAGAGGAGGAACAGCAGACAGCCGATCACCGTGAGGATCAGCAGCGCGCTGACCACCGCGATCAGCGGCAGCGAGAACAGCGTCGCGAGCACCCCGGCGAGAGCGCACTTCCAGGGCTCGGTGCGCAGTTGATCATCGGCCAGCTCCAGCGGCCGGCGGGCCAGCAGGATGGTCAGGCCGACCAGCAGGGCCAGGATCAGCAGGCTGGTCAGGGTCGAGAACAGCCGCACCGAGGCGCCGAAAGGGGTCCAGGGGCCGATATGGACGTTGTCGTCCCAGTCCCAGTCGCCATGGACGCCGCCGCCGAAGGTCGGCACCTCCGAGGTCGAGCCGTAGACCTTGGCTCCCGGCGCCCGCTCGATCGTGCCGCCCACCGCCGACAGGTTGCCCTGGACCTCGGCCTTGGGGCCCAGCACGACCTTGCCGTTGATCGCCGAGACGTTGCCGCCGACCCGGCCGTCGATCCGCACCGAGCCGAAGATCGCCGCGACGTTCTCCTCGACCTCGCCGTCCACCCGCACCGAGCCGCCGATCACGGCGACCGAATCCGCGATCTCGTCCTTGTCCACGGTGACGCCCGTGCCGAACCGCACCTGCTGGCCGATGCGGGCCTTGGCGGCATCGTCGGCGTCGTCCTCCGCCTGCCCTTCCTCGTCGTCCGGCAGGCCGGGGGGGAGCGGCGGCGCCGGCACCACCGAGGCGTCGGTGTCCACCGCGCCCAGGTCGGTATCGGCGTCGGTGTCGGTGTCCGTATCCGGAGCGTCCGGCGTGTCCGGAGCTTCCGGCGGCGCCGGCAGGGCGCCTTCGCGGTCGAGGCCGAAGAGGGCGCGGCGGTCGCCGGGGCTCATCTCGAGCAGGCGCAGGACCGGCGCGGCCTCCTGCGGTCCGAGCCATTCGCGGACGCTGGTGAGCGGCATGCGCTCGCCGTTGATCGCGATGCTCGATCCGGCGATCTCGATCGAGCGGACGGCCAACCGCTCCTTGCGCGGCTGGAGCAGGATGCCGCCGCGGATCGGGATCACTTCGTAGCGCTGGTCGATCTGCTCCCGGACGGTCTGCGGATCGGCCGGCGCCGACTGCGCCTGCAAGGCGGGACCTGCCGCCAGCGCGGCGAGCAGGACGAAAACGGGCAACGCCAGCGCGCGGCCGGCGGAGAGGGAAATCCGACGTTCAAGAAGGGTCCACATAGGCCCAGCTCCTGTCACGCGACAGAATCTCGCGAAGGAAACGGAACGAGATCGCCGAGACGGCCAGACAGGCCAGCACGGCTCCAGCCACCCGCGGCGAGGCCAGGGGCGGCACCACGGCCTGGATGGCGGTGGCGAGCGCCTTCCAGAGCCCGACCAGGGAGGTCAATCCCTGGCCGGCGCTGGACAGCCCGCGCACCCCGGTCTGCAGGAGATCCGGCAGGCCGAGCGCCGAGCCGAGCGCCGCCACCACCGCGAACACCACCGGCCCCCAGAACGGCAGGGAGCCGAGGGCGAGGAGGACGCCGCCGAGCAGCCAGCGCATCCACACCGGCACCGGCGCCAGCTCGTCCACCGGGGCCGCCAGAGCGCCTTCGGTGCTCCAGCGCGCCATCACCCGGTCGGCGAAACCCGGCTCCGGGGCCCGCTCCGGCAGGGCCTCGAACAGCTCCAGCAGAGCCATCTCGGCCTCGTCGTCGCGGCCCTGCTGCTCGGCGGCAAGCCACCGGGCCAGGGCGTCGGGTGTGTGTCGGGTCGCCATGTCGCCTCCTCCGAATCTGCCCTACGAGCTTGCGGCCCGCGGGGTTTCGCGGGGTACCTTTCCTACGGGCCCCCCCAGCCCAGGGCCGACATGGCCTGGGCCAGCTCCTTGCGGGCGCGGTGGAGATAGGTCTTCACCGTGCCCGAAGGGAGCCCGGTGACCTCGCAGATCTCCGGGTAGGACGCCCCCTCCACATAGAACAGCACCACGACCTCCCGGTACTCGGGGCGCAGCGCCGCGATCGTCTTTTCGAGCGCCCGCGCCATCTGGCGCCGCTCGACCGCCGCGGCCGGATCCTCCATCGAGTCGTCCGACAGCACCGCCGAGAGGTCGGGCCCCTCGTCCTTCTCCACCTGGAGCGGCACCGTCTCCGGCACCCCCTTCCGCAGGTGGTCGATCGTCGTATTGTGCGCGATCTTGAACAGCCAGCTCGAAAACTTCCTCTCCGGATCGTAGGTGTCGAGCCGCCGGAACGCCTTGACGAAGACCTCCTGGGCCAGATCCTCGGCCTGCAGCGGGTCGTGGACCATGCGGGAGATCAGGCTGTAGAGCGGGCGCTCGAACCGCACCACGATCTCGCGGAAAGCCTCCTGGGCTCCGCGGAGCGCGCTCGCCACCAGCTCGGCGTCGGTCCTCGCGTCCATCACTCCCCTTCCATGATGGCAGGAGATACGCCCCACCGCCTTCCAGGTTGCGCCTGGAGGTATGCCCGGAAGTATGGCTTTCGGCTACACTGTTCCCTCAACCTACTGCGGAGGTTCGAATGCGCACTTTCGGTACTCTTCTGCTCAGCTTGGCCCTCGCCGCCCCGGCCGGTGCCGCGACGGTGTCCGGCGTCACCCTGCCCGACAAGGCCGAGGTCAAAGGCCAGAGCCTCGTGCTCAACGGTGCGGGCCTGCGCAAGAAGTTCGTCGTCAAGGTCTACGTCGGTGGACTCTATCTCCCTCAGAAGGAGAAGTCTGCCCAGAAGATCCTGGCGGCAGACACCCCCTATCGGATGGTCCTGCACTTCCTCTACGGCGTCAGCAAGGACCAGATGTGCGAGGCCTGGAACGAAGGGCTGGCGGACAACACCCCCAACCCCTCGGCCGAGATCAAGAAGGGCTTCTCCACCCTCTGCTCCTGGATGGAGCCGATCGACAAGGGGAACCAGATCGTCATGACCTACGTGCCGGGCGAGGGCACCCACGTGCAGGTCAACGGCAAGGACAAGGGCATGGTCCCCGGCGCCGCCACCGCCGACGCCATCCTCGCGACCTGGATCGGCCCCGATCCGGCCCCGGGCGCGGACTTCAAGAAAGCTGTTCTGGGCGCGTCGTAGACGCGGGAAGGGAGAGATCCGACGATGGTGAGGCTCTACGACAAGTCGAACGACGCCGAGATCGGCACGATCACCGATGACCAGCT
>DATAHG010000388.1:0-2636 GCA_036263295.1 Thermoanaerobaculia bacterium
GCCACCTGGTCGGCGGTCAGGCCCAGGTAGCGGGAGAGCGCCCGCAGGTTGTGCAGGATCGTTTCGGGGTCGCGCGCGGCCTGCCCTCCCGGCTGGGCGGCCTGGGCGGCGAACGGCACGGCGAGGAGGGTGAGCAGGGCGGCGGCGAGAAGGGTCTTCTTTCTCATCGGGATCTCTCCTTCGGTTCCTACGGCGGTGATGGCTCCGGTCTATCTCCGGTTTATCTCCTCCGACGGGAGGGGCTTCGATCCAGGAACCCGCGGGGCGGCGGTTTCCTGCGCCCCCCTCTGGATCAATCCGAGGATCTTTCGCGGACCGCCGCGCAGTGATACCGTTCCGGCGCCCGCGGGCGCCACCGCCCGTGCTCCGGAAGATCTCCAGGAGGATCTCCAGATGGACAAGCAGGCCGAGCCGGCCGATTCGAGCTCCGAGGCGCTGAGGCGCACACCCCTCTATGAATGCCACCGGGAGGCTGGCGGGCGCATGGTCCCGTTCGCCGGCTGGGAGATGCCGGTGCAGTATGCCGGGGTCATCGAGGAGCACCGGGCGGTGCGCACGGCGGCCGGCCTGTTCGACGTCTCCCACATGGGGGAGGTGCGGGTGAAGGGGAGCGGCGCCGAGGCCTTCCTCCAGGGGCTGACCCCCAACGATGTCAGCAAGCTCCCCCCCGGCCGGGCTCACTACAGCGGCTTGCTCACCGAGGACGGCACCTACATCGACGACCTCCTGATCTATCGCCTGGCGGCCGACGACTTCCTGGTCGTGGTCAACGCCTCGAACGCCCCGCGCGATTTCGAGTGGATCGCGAGCCGCGCGGCCGGAGCGGCCGGCGTGACCGTCGCCGACGAGAGCGACCGCTATGCCCTCCTGGCGCTCCAGGGGCCGAAGGCGGTCGAGATCCTGGAGCCGCTCGCGACCGCGGGCGCCACGGCGCTGCGCTACTACGGCTTCCAGCAAGGGGAGGTCGCCGGCCGGCCGGCGCTGATCTCGCGCACCGGCTACACCGGCGAGGACGGCTTCGAGCTCTATGTCGCCCCCGAGCACGCGGCGGAGATCTGGCGCCGGCTGCTGGAGGTCGGCGCCGAGCGCGGGCTCGCGCCGGCCGGCCTGGGGGCGCGCGACACCCTGCGCCTGGAGGCGGCGATGGCGCTCTACGGGCACGAGATCGACGAGACCACGACCCCGTTCGAGGCCGGCCTCGGCTGGGTGGTCAAGCTGGACAAGGGGGACTTCCTCGGCCGCGCCGCGCTCGCCGCCCAGCAGGAGCGGGGGCTGGCGCGCAAGCTCGTGGGCTTCGAGGTACAGGGGCGGGGAATCGCCCGCCAGGGGCATACGGTTGTCTCCGATGGACAGACGGTCGGGACCGTCACCAGCGGCACCTGGAGCCCGACGTTCGAGAAGGCGTTGGGGATGGCCTACGTCCCTGTCGAGCTGGCCGCGCCGGGGACCGCGCTGGCGCTCGACGTCCGCGGCAAATCGGTGCCGGCCGTCGTGGTCGAGGTGCCGTTCTACCGGCGGCGCAAGTGAGGGCGGGAGGCACTCTCTTCTTTGGTGTATAACGAGAGGTAAGCCGGCCTCAATCCGCTCTCCCTCCTCGATGTGTCGCAGGAGGTCCGCAGGCTACGGCCGGCCTGCCATGCAATCTGGATCGAGGAGGATGGAGAACAATGTATCCGCGCGAGTATCTGTATTCCAAAGAGCATGAGTGGGTCCGGGTGGACGACGACATCTGCGTGCTGGGCATCACGGAGTTCGCCCAGCAGGAGCTCGGCGAGGTGGTGTTCGTCGAGTTGCCCGAGGTCGGGCAGGTCTTCAACGCGAGCGACGAGATCGGCACGATCGAGTCGGTCAAGGCGGTGGCCGAGGTCTATACCCCCGTCGCCGGCGAGGTGATGGAGATCAACGACGCGGTCGTCGACGATCCGGAGCTGCTCAACGAGGATCCGCACACCGAGGGCTGGCTGATCAAGGTCCGCTTCTCCTCGGCTTCGGACCTCAAGAGCCTGATGAACGCCGAGCAGTATGAGGAGTACGTGAAGAGTGGAGAAGCTTGAGCAACCGGTGACGGAGGCCACCGGAACGACGTTCGCCTCTGCGCCGGACGAGCCGGGAACGCGCCCCGTCCTGGTCGCCGTGCCTCCGCGTTCCGAGCGGCCGGCCGCGATCCTCGACCCGCTGGACACCTTCCCGCGCCGCCACATCGGGCCGGACGACGGGGAGACCCGGGAGATGCTCGCCGCCCTGGAGCTCGACTCCCTGGAGGCGCTGGTCGACGAGACCCTGCCGGCCGCGATCCGGCTGCGCCGCGGCCTGGCGCTGCCCGGGCTGCCGGAGGACCGCTCGCTCGGCGAGCGCGAGGTCCTCGACGTCTTCGCGGCGATGATGCGGAAGAACCGGGTCTGCCGGTCCTTCCTCGGCATGGGCTATCACGGCTGCCTGGTGCCCGGCGTGATCCAGCGCAACATCCTGGAGAACCCGGGCTGGTACACGCAGTACACGCCGTACCAGGCCGAGATCGCCCAGGGGCGCCTGGAGGCGCTGCTCAACTTCCAGACCCTGGTGGCGGACCTCACCGGCCTGCCGGTCGCCAACGCCTCCCTGCTCGACGAGGCGACCGCCGCGGCCGAGGCCATGCA
>DATAHG010000389.1:0-6147 GCA_036263295.1 Thermoanaerobaculia bacterium
TGCCGGCGCGCCGCCTCCAGCAGGTCCTCCTCGGTGATCGTGGGCAGGCGCCGCAGGTAGGCGTCGAAGTAATCGCTCGGCAGGTCGTAGATCGCCAGGGCCTCCAGCCGCTTCAGCAGGTCGCCGATCGTCTGCACGGTATAGGGGAAGACCCCGACCATGTAGCTCCGGGTCTCCTCCAGCTCCTGGGCCGTGACCGGCTCCTGGCGGAGCCGCCGCAGCTCCGCCAGCACCTCCCGCGCCGAGGCCGCCACCGCCGAGGTCTGGACCGAGGCGCTCACCGTGAACGGGCCCGGGCCGCGCCGGGGCGCGAACCGGCTCGAAGCGCTGTAGGTATAACCGTGGCGCTCCCGCAGGTTGAGGTTGATCCGGCTGGTGAACTTTCCGCCCAGCAGCGAATTGAGGACCGAGAGCACCGCCCAGTCGGGGGAGGTGCGGCGCACTCCGACATGGCCGAGCCGCAGCTCGGTCTGCGGGGCGTTGGGGCGGTCCACGACGTGGATCGCCAGGCCGGGCAGGGGCTGCGGCCGGACCTCCGGCGGCGCCGGAGGCGTGGCCGACGGACCGGCCCCGAAGATCCGCTCGGCCTCGCGCAGCAGCTCCTCGGGATCGAGATCCCCCACCGCCAGCAGGGTCGCGCCGCGCAGGGAGTAGTGGCTCTCGTAGAAGCGGACCAGCTCGGCCCGGTCGAAGCTCGCCACCGTCTCCTCCAGGCCGATCAGGGGGCCGGCATAGACCGTGCCGCGGAAGAGCTCGGCCGCCAGGCGGTCGTCCACCAGCGAGCCCGGATCCTGCCGGCGGCGCAGCAGCTCGGCGAGGCGCTGCCGCCGCAGGCGGTCGATCTCCTCGGCCGGGAAGGTCGGCTCGGAGAGCACCTCCCCGAGCAGGGCGAGGCCCTCCTGCCAGTGCTCGGAGAGCAGGCCGGTGGCGACGAAGCCCACATCCCAGTCGGCGCTCGCGGCGAGATAGCCCCCCAGGCGCTCCATCTCGTCGGCGATCTCGATCGAGGAGCGGTGCGCCGTGCCCTCGTCGAGCAGGGCGGCGGTCATCGTCGTGAGGCCCTGCCGGCCGGTGGGCTCATGGATCCCGCCCGCGCTCGGCAGGACCACCTCCAGGCTGACCAGCGGCACCTGTTCCAGGCGCGCGGCGAAGACCCGGAGGCCGTTGGAGAGCGTGGTCCGCAGGAACGGCGGAAACTGGAAGGGACGGAGCTGCCCGGCCGGCGGCGGCCCGGAGCGGTCGATGGTCCGGCCCGTCTGGCGCGCTGCTTCGCTCATGCCTTGCTGTCTCCCTGCCCCTGCCCCTGACCCGGGCGCGGCACGAACGTGATGGTCACCCGCTCCGGCTCCTGGGCGTAGCGCGCCGCGAAGTCCCGCAGCTCCTCCCGGGAGAGGTCGCGGTAGGCCTCCAGCTCCCGGGTGAGGGCGCCGGGGTCGTCGAAATAGGTGGTGAACTGCGACAGGAGGTCGGCCCGGCTGTCGAGCTTCTGCAGATCGCTGTAGTACTGGGTGAGGATGCGGTTGCGCGCGCGCTCGAGCTGGTCGTCTGGCACGAGCTCGGCCGCCGCGCTCTCCAGGTGGCCGACGACGGCCGCCTCGACCGTCTCGATGGCCACCCCGGGGCGGGCCGAGGCGATCAGGATGAAGGGGGCGGACTCCTCGAAGGGGTTGATGTAGGCCCCCACGTCCTGCGCGATCTGCCGGTCGTAGACCAGGTCGCGGTAGAGCCGGCTGGACTTGCCGCCGGCCAGGGCCGAGGCGAGCAGGTCGCCGGCATACCAGGCGCGCTGCCCGTAGGAAGGAGCGCGGAAGGCGATATAGACCCGGGGGAGCCGCACGTCGTCCTCGATCACCCGGCGCCGGTCCCCGAGCGGGGTGAGGGGCGCCGCGACCGGCGGCACCGGCTCGCCGGCCGGGATGCCGCCGAACCAGTCCTCGATGCGTTTGAGGGCGTCGGACGGATCGAAATCGCCGGCCAGGGTCAGCACCGCGTTGTTCGGCGTATAGAACCGCCGGAAAAAGCTGTGGACGTCCTCCAGCCGGGCGGCTTCCAGGTCCGCCATGTGGCCGATCACCGGCCAGCGGTAGGGGTGGTCGCCGGGGAAGAGCAGCTCGTGGAGCGCCTCGCCGGCCCGGCCGTAAGGCACATTGTCCATGCGCTGGCGGCGCTCGTTCATCACCACGGAGCGCTGGTTGTCGAGGTTCTCCTGGGTGACCGCCGGCAGCAGGAAGCCCATGCGGTCCGACTCCAGCCAGAGGCCCAGATCCAGATGATGGGCGGGCAGGGTGTCGTAATAATTGGTCCGGTCGAACCAGGTCGAGCCGTTCGCCACGCCGCCGACCTGCTGGACGTAGCGGAAGTGGTCGGTGGTGCCGACGTTCTCGCTGCCCTGGAAGCACATGTGCTCGAACAGGTGGGCGAAGCCGGTCTTGCCGGGACTCTCGTGCTTGGAGCCCACGTGGTACCAGAGATTGACCGCCACCAGCGGCTTCGACCGGTCCGGATGGAGGACGATCTTCAGGCCGTTGGGGAGAGAGTGCCGTTCGAAATCGAGATGGGGGATCGGAGAGGTCATGGCTGGAGAGGCGAAGGGGGGAAATCCCGGGGGCACCCGTCGCGCGCTCCGGCAGTGTAGGGAGGGGGGTCCGTGAGTGTCAAGGCGAACAGCCCCGGCCCGGATCGGGCTTTCGCGCCTCAAAAAAGAGCCCGTCACGGCAATGCGGCGGTAAGGGCTTGCGTTACGCCGAGTTACCGCTTAAGCTAGGAAGCCATGGACTACTTGACCGAACGGCAGAAAGAGATCCTGGAATACATCCACGAGTTTCGGAAGGAGCGGGGGATCGCCCCCACCCATCGCGAGATCTGCGAACGCTTCGGGTATTCGTCCTACGGGACCGTCTACAAGCACCTGAAGCTCCTGCAGGAAAAAGGCTTCCTGCGCCGAGACTGGAACCAGAAACGCGGCATCGAGCTAATCCGGGCCATCCCGGGCGGCGGCACGGTCGACGGGGACGGCGAGCGCGAGCTGCCCTACCTGGGCCAGATCGCCGCCGGCCGGCCGATCGAGGCGCTGCCCGGCCCCGACCGGGTGGCCGTGCCCATCCACCTGCTCAACCCCCGCGGCGGCGACCATTACGTCCTGCGCGTGGTGGGGGAGTCCATGATCGACGAGGGCATCCACGACGGCGACTTCGTCATCGTGCAGCGGCGCGAGCTGGCCGAGCCCGGCGAGATGGTGGTCGCCCTGATCGGCGACGACGCCACCCTCAAGCGCTTCTACCCCGAGGGCGACATGGTGCGCCTGCAGCCCTCGAACCCGACCATGCAGGCCTTCCGGGTCTCCGCCCGCGAGCTGAAGATCCAGGGCATCGTGGTCGGGCTGATGCGGAAGTTCTAGGGCCCGGCTTTCGGGCCCCGCCGCTCTCCGTTTCGGATTAAAATCCGTTCCGGAGGAAACCGGCATGGAACTGCGTTACGACATCTTTGAGGACGCGCTCGGCTTCGCCCTGGCCGTGGCCCGCGAGGGCCGCCTGATCGCGCTGGGGCACCGGCCCAACCTGGAGGAGTCCGAGCTGGCGCTCAAGCGGCACTGGCCGGAGGCGGTCTACGACCCGGCGGCGCCGCCTCTGCCGGAGCTCCGGCGCCAGCTCGACGAATACCTGAACGGCCGCCGCCGCGACTTCGAGGTCCCCCTGGACTTCGCCGGCACCGAGTTCCAGCGCCTCTGCTGGCAGGCGCTGCTCGAGATCCCCTACGGCCAGACCCGGAGCTACGGCCAGATGGCCCGGATCATCGGCCGTCCGGCGGCCGTCCGGGCGGTGGGGCACGCCAACCACGACAACCCGATCGCCGTGATCATCCCCTGCCACCGGGTGATCGGCGCCAACGGTTCGCTCACCGGCTACGCCGGGGGTCTGCCGATCAAGCAGCTCCTCCTGGAGCTCGAAGGGGCCCTCCCCCGACGGCTCGCCGGGATGTGACGCCGGTAGGTGATAGTTCACTCTCACAGCGAAGGCGAAAGCAACAGGGCTAGCCCCGGCCGCGGGCGTCCTGTAAGATCACCGCCGCAAACAAGACACGAAGCTCATGGAACTGGACCGTCTACTCAAATTGATGACGGACAAGGGCGCTTCGGACCTCCATCTGAAGCCCACCCGTCCGCCGCTCCTCCGGATCACCGGCCGGCTGCTGCCGTTGGAGTCCGAGCCCCTCAAGCCCGACGAGCTGTCGGACATGCTCCTCAAGATCCTCACCCCGCCCCAGAAGGCGCGGCTGGACGAGCGCATGTCTGTCGACATCGGCTACGGCGTGCGCGGCCTCGCCCGCTTCCGCGGCAACATCTACATGCAGCGCGGCACCATCGCGGCCTCCTTCCGGCGCGTGCCGTACTCCATCAAGACGGTGCAGGACCTCGACCTGCCCCAGGTGCTGCTCGACTTCTGCGACCTGAACCAGGGTCTGGTCCTGGTCACCGGCCCGACCGGCAGCGGCAAATCGACCTCGCTCGCGGCGATGATCCGCCACATCGCGTCGCGCCGGCCGGTCCACGTGATCACCATCGAAGACCCCATGGAGTTCCTGTTCACCGACGACATGGCCTCGATCTCCCAGCGCGAGGTCGGCACCGACACGGTGAGCTTCTCCGAGGCGTTGCGCAACGCCATGCGCCAGGACCCCGACGTCATCATGGTCGGCGAGATGCGCGACCCGGAAACGGTCTCGACCGTCATCACGGCGGCGGAGACCGGGCACCTGGTGTTCTCGACCCTGCACACCAACAGCGCCACCCAGACCATCGACCGCATCCTCGACACCTTCCCGTCGGACCAGCAGGCCCAGGTCCGGGCGCAGCTCGCCCAGGTCATCAAGGGCGTGGTGTCGATGAAGCTGGTCGAGCGGCTGGACGGCTCGGGCCTGGTGGCGGCCCTGGAGATCATGCGCGGGTCGCCGAAGGTCGCCAAGATGATCGAGAACGGCGAGACCTCGGGCCTGCTCGAAGAGGTGGAGTCGTCGGTCGGCTACTACCGCATGCAGTCGATGAACCAGTCGCTGCTCGCGCTGCTGGTCCACCGCACCATCACCTACGCCGAGGCGATGCGTCAATCGCCCGATCCGGAAGACCTCTCGCTGAAGCTCCGGAAGATGTTCCCCCTGATCGAGGAGCAGACTATGAGCACATCGGACTTTTCAGAGATCCTCGAGCTCCAGCAGTTCAAGAAGCTGTACGAGGAGCAGGAGGAGAAGGTCAAGCTCCGCATCGCGGAGAAGGACGACGAGCTCGCCGCCATGCAGGCGTCGGTCCGGGCGCGCGACGAGCAGATCGAAGAGGCCCGCGTGCGCCTTCAGGAGATGGCGCAGGACCGCGAGAAGCTGCGCGGCGACTACACCCGCCTGCGCCAGGAAGCCCAGGAGAAGATCGACAAGCTGATGGAGCGCATCAAGGAGCTCAACCAGCGCCTCATGGGCGGCTCCGAGCCGGAGAAGAAGTCGGGGATTTTTTCGCGGTAGGGAACGGCTGAGTAGGCAGCCCAGGGTTGAAACCCTGGGCTAATCGCCTGCGCCCCTGAAGGGCGCCCGCCGTCCGGGGGGCTGGCCAATAGGTGGGCTCAGCCATTCCTTCCAAGTTGAGAGCGCCCTTTACGGGCGCAGGAATCTAGCCCAGGGTTTCAACCCTGGGCCGGTTTGCCGCGCGATCACCGCTCCCCCCGCCCAATCCATTTCTCGACCGCAGGAGGCGTGAAGCCGGCCATCCGGTCGAGCAGCGCCTCCGGGTCCGCATCGACCAGCAGCACCGCCCGGTGGGCCGGGCGCAGGAAGCCCTCGTCCACGGTCCGGTCAAGGAAGGCGAGCAGGGGAGAGTAGTAGCCCGCCACGTCGAGGAGGGCGCAGGGCTTGGCGTGGAGGCCGAGCTGGCCCCAAGTCCAGACCTCGAACAGCTCCTCCAGGGTACCGATACCGCCGGGGAGGGCGAGGAAGCCGTCCGACAGATCGGCCATCCGCGCCTTGCGCTCGTGCATGGAATCCACCACGTGCATCTCGGTGAGACCCCGGTGCCCCACCTCGCGGGCCTCCAGGGCATAGGGGATCACCCCGATCACCTCGCCCCCGGCGGCGAGGGCTGCGTCCGCCACCTCGCCCATCAAGCCG
>DATAHG010000390.1:0-1613 GCA_036263295.1 Thermoanaerobaculia bacterium
ATGGAAAAGCGTCTCGGCGAGCAATACCACTTCTACGTCGCCAGCGAGGGCGGAATTCACTCCGTGGACCTCGACGGCAAGTCCTGCTACTTCGTGCGCAACTGGACCGTGGTGCGCGGCCCCCTCGGCGAAGCCTGGGGATCGAGCGGCTCGATCCAGCTCCCGGAGCGCATCGTGGCCGGCCTCGACAGCGATCAGATCCCCTTCGCCGCCGTCCCCGGCACCCGCAAGAGCGGCGGCATGATCAGCTCGCTCACCGGCGGCCTGGAGACGCGCCGCAAGGCGATCGCGCTCTCCACCCTCCACGCCGTCTCCACCCTGTTCTACGGCGTCCTGGAAACCCGGCCGCTGCGTTAGGGCCGCCGTCCCACCCCGAGCCCGGTCGGCACTCTCAATAGAGACGGGGGCGTTCCGCGCCCCCGCATTTGACCGATCTCTGACCGGTTGGTAGCATTCCGGGCCGGTTCTCGTGGAACCCGAGGGTTCTTCCCTGCCCGCACCGATCCCGAGCCGCCACCAGCGCCACACAAGCCACTGTATCTAGCCGAGGTGTGACCATGAGTGAACGAGACATCCACCTGTTTACGTCCGAGTCGGTGACGGAAGGCCATCCCGACAAGGTCGCCGACCAGATCTCCGACGCGATTCTGGACGAGGTCCTGCGCCAGGACCCCACCGGCCGGGTGGCCTGTGAGACCACGGTGACGACCGGAGTCGTCTTCCTGGCCGGGGAGATCACCACGAAAGCCTACGTCGATTTCGCCGGGACCGCCCGCCGCGTGGTCCAGGACATCGGCTACACGAACGCCGAGTACGGCTTCGACTACAAGACCTGCGCGGTGCTGTCGGCGATCGATCCGCAGTCGCCCGACATCGCCCAGGGCGTCGATACCGGCGGCGCCGGCGACCAGGGACTGATGTTCGGCTTCGCCTGCCGCGAGACCGCCCACCTGATGCCGCTGCCGATCTCGCTCGCTCACTCCCTGACCCGCCGCCTCGCCGAGGCGCGCCGCGGCGGCACCCTGCCCTGGCTGCGGCCCGACGGCAAGAGCCAGGTGACGATCGAGTATGAAGGGGACCGCCCGACCCGCGTCCACACCGTGGTCGTCTCGACCCAGCACAGCCCCGAGGTGTCGCAGGACGACATCCACGCGGGCGTGATCGAGCACGTCATCAAGCCGGTGGTCCCGGCCGAGCTGCTCGACGACAAGACGGTCTACCACATCAACCCGACCGGCCGCTTCGTCATCGGCGGCCCGCAGGGGGACTGCGGCCTCACCGGCCGCAAGATCATCGTGGACACCTATGGCGGCTATGGCCGTCACGGCGGCGGCGCCTTCTCGGGGAAGGATCCCACGAAGGTGGACCGCTCGGCCTGCTACATGGCGCGCTACGTCGCCAAGAACGTGGTGGCGGCCGGTCTCGCCGACCGCGCCGAGGTGCAGCTCGCCTATGCCATCGGCGTGGCCGATCCGGTCTCGGTCCGGGTGGACACCTTCGGCACCGGCACCATCCCCGACCGCCAGATCGAGAAGCTGGTGCGCGAGATCTTCCCGCTCTCGCCGCGCGGCATCATCGACTACCTCGACCTGCGCCGCCCGATCTACCGGAAG
>DATAHG010000391.1:0-2663 GCA_036263295.1 Thermoanaerobaculia bacterium
GCCACGACCCTGGGCGCCATCGAGGGGGCGGCGGAGTCCACGGCGGCGCTGCTCAAGCTCGCGAGCGGCTGGTGGTCGGACCGCGTGGCCCGGCGCAAGCCCCTGATCGTCCTGGGGTACGGCCTCGCCTCGGTGATCCGCCCCCTGATCGGCCTCGCGCAGTCGGCCGGGCAGGTCCTCGCGATCCGCCTCACCGACCGGGTGGGGAAGGGGATCCGCGGGGCGCCGCGCGACGCTCTCCTCGCCGATTCGGTGGACCCCGCGATCCGCGGCAAGGCGTTCGGGTTCCACCGGGCGGCGGATCACGCCGGGGCGGTCGTCGGCCCGCTGATCGCCTTCGCGATCCTCCAGGCCGGGGACGTCGATCTCCGCAAGGTCCTCCCCAAAGTCTTCCTGCTGACCGCCATCCCCGGCGCCCTCGCCGTGGCGATGCTCCTCTTCGCGGTCAAAGAGGTGCCACGGACCCGGCCCGAGGCCGCGGAGAAGGAGAAGAAGGCGCCGCCCGACCTGCGCCAGCCGATGACGCGGCGCTTCTGGGCCTTCCTCGGCGTGCTCTTCCTCTTCACCCTGGGCAACTCCAGCGACGCCTTCCTCCTGCTGCAGGCCGGCCAGCTCGGGGTGGCGCCGGTCCTCCTGCCGATCCTCTGGGCCATGCTGCACGTCGTGAAGTCGGCGGCGAGCACGCCGGGCGGCGCCCTGTCCGACCGCGTCGGCCGCAAGCCCCTCCTGGTCGCCGGCTGGTTGATCTATGCCGCGGTCTACCTGGGGCTGGGGCGGGCCTCCCAGGAGTGGCACGTCTGGGCCCTGTTTGCCGTCTACGGCCTCTACTTCGGCCTGACCGAAGGGGTGGAGAAGGCCCTGGTCGCCGACCTCGTGCCGCCGGAGCGGCGCGGCACCGCCTTCGGCTGGTACAACCTGGCCCTCGGCCTCGGCGCCTTGCCGGCGTCGCTGATCTTCGGCGCCATCTGGGACCGCGCCGGCTCCTTCGCGGCGTTCGCGTTTGGCGCCGGCATGGCCCTGCTGGCCGCGATCGGAATCTCCTTCGTGGCGCCCGCCAGGTTACAAGCGACTGTGAAATAAAAGTCTCTTTTGCGACATCCGTCAGAGGAAGACCGTAGAATGTCGGCAACGATCTCCTCTGAGGGGTGCTCCATGGAACGTGATGTCCGTCCAGCTCTGGCTGCTCTGATCCTCCTGTGTGTCCTGCTCCCGGCCGCCCCGATGGCCCGGGCGTCCGAGCCGGCTGCCTTCGAGCCGGCCACCTGGCAGCGCGAGATCGAGTCCTCCAAGCTCGATCCGGCCCGCGCCGTGACCCTCAAGGGGGTCGAGCTCAAGGCCGGGCTCGCGACCCTGGTCCTCGAAGAGGGCATCCTGGTGCCGGCGAGCCCCGTGGCCGGCCGCTCGGCCGAGATGGTGTTCTTGGGCAAGGGCAAGATCCTCCTCACTCCGCCGGACGACATCGAGAAGGGGCAGCTCGAGCTGTTCACCGGCAGCACCCGCCTGGAGGAGCCTTTCACCGAGATGGTCCTCGCCCTCGGCCTCGACGGCGCCGTGGACGCGCTGCTGCGCAAGGCCAAGGCGGCGCCGGACACGGCCCAGACCCAGCGCGCGGCGGAGCTCTACACGCGCTGGCGGGCGCGGCCGGAGCGCAAGCTCCTGGACGTCGAGGGCGCCATCCTGGCGGACGCCTCCGGCGACTCCGCGGCCCAGGGCTTCGTCGCGGCCTGGCTCAAGGGGGGCGAGCTGGGGGACTTCCTGTACGTGGTCGATCCCGGCGCCAACGAGCAGGTGACCCTCGGCAGCTTCGTCCCTCTGGACGCGACCGAGAAGGAGAAGCGCAAGATCCTCAAGCAGATCGACCGCCAGCAGCGCCAGGGGCGTCTGATCGGAGTCGAGCTGGAGGACCTCGGCCAGTGGAACACCTGGCTTTCGGCCTCGCTGCGTGGCAAGGAGAACAAGGTCGTCGCCGGGCTCGACGGGTTCGAGCCCCAGAAGTACACCCTCGACGTGAGCCTCGACAACGACCTCAAGATGACCGGCAAGGCCCGGCTCGACCTCCTCCCGACCATCCAGGGCGCGCACGTGGCCGACCTCACCCTCTATTCGGACCTGACCGTCAACAAGGTGACCGACGCCGCCGGGGCCGACCTCTTCTTCCATCGCGTGGGGGGCGGTCTCCGGGTCTTCCTGCCCAAGACCCCGGGGCCACAGGAGACGGTCACCCTGAACGTCGAATACCAGGGCGCCGCAATCCACAAGGACGGCAACACCTACCTGCTGCGCGACACCGAAGGGTGGTACCCGCACGCCGGCACGGTGGACCGCGCCCCCTACGATGTCACCCTGCGCTGGCCCAGGAAGGTCGATCTGGTCGCCCCCGGCAAGCGGGTGGACGGCGGCGAGGACTCCGGCCGTCTCTGGGAGCGCCGCACCTTCGAGATCCCGACCTCCTGGTTCACCTTCGAGGTCGGGCGCTACAAGATCGAGACCGCGCAGGCGGGGCACGTCAAGGTCAACCTGGCCTTTGACCCGGAGGCCAAGCAGCTCCTCAAGAAGGAGCGCGAGGAGATCCGCCAGACGGTGGTCGATTCCCTCGCCTATTTCGAGGACCTGTTCGGCCCCTATCCGCTCGACGAGATCACGGTCGTCACCACGCCGCGCGA
>DATAHG010000392.1:0-21257 GCA_036263295.1 Thermoanaerobaculia bacterium
TTCAACCTCCAGTGGCAGCCGCCGTCGGACCCGCGGGAAGCGAAGCTGCTGCAGGCCAAGCTGGTCAAGGAATACAACGTCAAGTCCCTCACGAGCTGCTCGACCTGCCATCGGTGATGAGATGGGAGAGACGGAGCGCCTTCGGGACTCGGCCGCGCTGGTCGCGCGTCCGCTGAGAGCTGAAAAAAGACAAGAAAGCGAGAGCGAGCGAAGCTGATGGAAATCCTCCAAGGTTCCAAAAAGAAATGCGGCGCCGAGCCGTCCCATGTGGACGCTCCGGCGCGCCTCGACCTGGAGCAGGTCCGCGAGCGGCTGCAAGAGAAACGCGGCCCGGAGCTCTGGCGTAGCCTCGACGAGCTCGCCGAGACGCCGGAGTTCCAGGATTTCCTGCACCGCGAGTTCCCCCGGCACGCCTCCGAGTGGCAGTGGGGCGACGGCGTCTCCCGCCGCAGCTTCCTGCAGCTCGCGAGCGCCTCGCTGGCGCTCGCCGGCCTGACCGCCTGCACCCGGCAGCCCGAAGAGAAGATCGTCCCCTACGTCAAGCAGCCCGAGCAGATCGTGCCGGGAAGGCCGCTGTTCTTCTCGACGGCGGTCACCCTCGGCGGGTATGCCATGGGCGTCCTGGCCGAGAGCCAGATGGGGCGGCCGATCAAGATCGAGGGCAATCCCCGGCATCCGGCGAGCCTCGGCGCGACCGACGCCTACACGCAGGCCGCGGTCCTCAATCTCTATGACCCCGAGCGCTCGCAGTCGCTCAACCATTTCGGCCGCATGGACACCTGGGAGGGCTTCGTCTCGGAGCTCAACGCCAACCTCCAGGCGCTCCTGCCGCTTGGCGGCGAAGGACTCCGGCTGCTCACCGGCACGGTGACCTCGCCGTCGCTCGCGGCGTCCATCCAGGACATCCTGCGGCGCTTCCCGCGCGCCCGCTGGCACCGCTGGGAGGCGGCTGGCGACCACCACACCCGGAAGGCGACGGCGAGCGCTTTCGGCCGTCCGGTCGATTGCGTCTACGACTTCCGCCGCGCCGACGTGGTGGTCTCCCTGGATTCCGACGTCCTGACGAACGGGCCCGGGAATGTGCGCTACCAGCGCGACTTCTCGGAGCGCCGCCGGGTGCGGGCGAACCGAAAGGAGATGAACCGGCTCTACGCGGTCGAGAGCCAGATCTCCAACACCGGCACCGTGGCGGACCACCGCTTGCAGCTCTCCCCGGTCGAGGTCGAGGCCTTCGCTCTCGCCCTGGCCGCCGAGCTCGGCGTCGCGGCCCCGGCTCCGGGCGCCGCGGTGACCGACGCCAAGACGCGCACCTGGGTCACGACGATCGCCAAGGACCTGCAGGCCCACCGCGGCACCTCGCTGGTGGTGGCCGACGAGCACGCCTCGCCGGCGCTGCAGATCCTCGCCCACGGCATCAATCAGGCGCTCGGCAACGTCGGCTCCACCGTCGCGGTGATCGAGCCGGTCGAGGCCGACCCGGTCGATCACGTGGCCTCGATCACCGAGCTGGCGCGCGACATGAACGCCGGCCGGGTTCAGACCCTGGTGATCCTCGACGGCGTGAACCCGGTCTACACCGCGCCGGTGGACCTCGACTTCGCGCAGGCCCTCCAGAAGGTGCCGCTGCGCATCCACCACGGGCTCTATCAGGACGAGACGGCCGAGTACTGCCACTGGCACATCCCGGCCGCCCACGAGTTGGAGAGCTGGGGCGACGCCCGCTCGTTCGACGGCACGGTCACTCTGATCCAGCCGCTGATCGAGCCGCTTTACGAAGGCAAGACGGCCCTGGAGGTCCTGGCGGCGTTCAGCGGCCGCACCGACGCCACGAGCTACGAGCTGGTCCAGCAGTTCTGGCAGGGGAAGATCCAGGGCGGCGCGCCCGAGGCCGGCACCGGCGTCGTGTTGACCTCGTCGCCCGATCCGGACTCGGCAGGCTCGAACGCCACGACCACCGCCGCGGCCCAGGGCAATGCCTCGACCGGCGCCACCCCGGCGACCGCCGCGACCCAGGGCACGGCCGGAGCCGGTGCCCAGCCCGCCGCCGCGGCTGGCGGCGTGGATTCCGGCTGGCGTCATGCCCTCCATAGCGGCGTGGTGCCGAACACGGCCGCGCCTCGCACCGGAGCGGCGGTCAACGGCGGCGCGGTGCAGCAGGCTGCGGCCGACATCGCCCGGGCGGTCGCCGAAGCCCGCGGCGCGGCCGATCGCCTGACGCTGCTGCTGCGTCCCGATCCGACGATCTACGACGGCCGCTTCGCCAGCAACACCTGGCTCCAGGAGCTGCCGAAGCCGACCACCAAGCTGACCTGGGACAACGCCCTCCTGGTGGCGCCGGCCACGGCGCAGCGCCTCAAGCTGCGGCACGAGGAGACCGCGGAGATCGAGGTCGAGGGGCGCAAGCTGCGCACCGCGGTCTGGGTCCAGCCCGGCATGGCCGAGAACACGGCGCTGATCACCCTGGGCTACGGCCGTTCGCGGGCCGGCGAGATCGGCTCGAACCACGGTTTCAACGCTTACGCGGTGCGGACCTCGGCCGGGCTCTGGCGCCATCCGGGCCTGCAGATCCGTCCGCTCGGCGAGCGCTACGTCCTGGCTTCGACCCAGAACCACCACCTCCTGGAGAGCGGAGCCGAAGAGGTCCCGCTGGCCTCCGAGGAGGCTCAGAGGCGGCACGTCGTCCGCACCGGCACGCTGGCCGAGTTCATCGAGAACCCGGACTTCCTCAAGGCCGAGCGCGAAGCGCCCGAGCCGGGCATGACCATGTATCCGCCCTACAAGTACGAAGGGCATGCCTGGGCCATGGCGATCGACCTCAACGTCTGCACCGGCTGCAGCGCCTGCGTGGTCGCCTGCCAGGCCGAGAACAACATCCCGGTGGTCGGCAAGCAGCAGGTGCTGGCCGGCCGCGAGATGCACTGGCTGCGGATCGACCGCTACTTCGCGGGCGACATGGATGAGCCGGTGGCGCACTTCCAGCCGGTCCCCTGCATGCACTGCGAGAACGCCCCTTGCGAGGTGGTCTGCCCGGTCGCCGCCACCGTCCACAGCGACGAGGGGCTCAACGACATGGTTTACAACCGCTGCGTGGGCACCCGCTACTGCTCCAACAACTGCCCCTACAAGGTGCGGCGGTTCAACTTCTTCCGCTACTCCGACAAGTCGACCCCGGTGATGGCGCTGCTCTACAACCCGGACGTCACCGTGCGCATGCGCGGCGTCATGGAGAAGTGCACCTACTGCGTGCAGCGCATCGAGCAGGCCAAGATCGAGTCGAAGGTGGACGGCGAGCCGATCCCGGTCAACCGTCTCCAGACGGCCTGCCAGCAGGCCTGCCCGACGCAGGCCATCGTGTTCGGCGACCAGAACGATCCGGAGTGGCAGGTCAGCCAGATGAAGGCCGATCCGCTCAATTACGGCCTTCTCGAAGAGATCAACACGCGTCCGCGCACCACGTACCTGGCCAAGCTGCGCAATTCGGTTCCGGAGCTCGAGGCGCTGAGCGCCGGAGCGCAGCCCACGGCGGCGGAAAGGAAGGAACATGGCCACGCTTGAAGGCGGGCTCCCGGCCCGTACTCCAAAACCGTTCCAGGTGCCGGTCGTGGCCCCCGGCCACACGCCCGCGACGGTTACCGACCAGATCAATAACGTCATCCTGCAGCGCACGCCGCGCTGGTGGATCCTGGCGTTCGGCGGGGCGTTCTCGCTCCTGATGGTGTTCCTGATCGCCGTCTCCACGCTGTTCCTGCGCGGCGTCGGCATCTGGGGCATCAACATCCCGGTCGGCTGGGGTTTCGACATCATCAACTTCGT
The DNA here is from genome assembly GCA_036263295.1 of Thermoanaerobaculia bacterium. GTDB lineage: Bacteria > Acidobacteriota > Thermoanaerobaculia > Multivoradales > UBA5704 > DATAHG01. Next base: position 3,814 of record DATAHG010000392.1, read on the forward strand.
CTGGTGGATCGGCATCGGCCACGCCGGCACGCTGATCTCGGCGATCCTGTTGCTGCTGCGCCAGGATTGGCGCACCTCGATCAACCGCTTCGCCGAAGCCATGACCCTGTTCGCGGTGGCCTGCGCCGGCATGTATCCGCTGCTCCACCTCGGCCGTCCGTGGTTGTTCTACTGGCTGCTGCCGATCCCCAACACCATGGGCATGTGGCCGCAGTTCCGCAGCCCGCTGATCTGGGACGTGTTCGCGGTCTCGACCTATGCGACGGTGTCGGCGCTGTTCTGGTTTGTCGGTCTGATCCCCGACCTCGCGACGTTGCGCGACCACGCCAAGAACAAGTGGCTGCAGCGGGTCTTCGGGCTTGCCGCGATGGGCTGGCGCGGCTCGGCTCAGCACTGGCACAACTACGAGACGGCTTACCTGCTGCTCGCGGGCCTCGCGACGCCGCTGGTCCTCTCGGTCCACACGGTGGTGTCCTTCGACTTCTCGATCGGCATCGTCCCGGGCTGGCACGCCACGATCTTCCCGCCCTACTTCGTCGCCGGCGCGATCTTCGCCGGGTTCGCCATGGTTCTCATCCTGGCGATCCCGTTGCGAGTGGCGTTCGGGCTCGAGGACTTCATCACCGAGCGCCATCTGGAAAACATGGGCAAGGTGATGCTGGCGACCGGCCTGATCGTGGTCTACGGCTACTTCACCGAGTTCTTCTTCGCCTACTACAGCGCCAACCACTACGAGCGCTTTACGATTCTCAACCGCGTCCTCGGCCCTTACAAGCTGCACTGGCTCGGGCTGATCGTTTGCAACGCTCTCAGCATCCAGTTCCTGTGGTTCCGCCGGGTCCGGACCTCGCCGGCCTGGCTGTTCGTGATCTCGCTCTTCGTGAGCGTCGGCATGTGGCTGGAGCGCTTCGTGATCATCGTCATGAGCTTGCACCGCGACTTCCTGCCCTCCTCGTGGGGCATGTACCGCGGAACGATCTGGGACTGGGCCACCTTCATCGGCACCATCGGCCTGTTCCTGACGCTGTTCATCCTTTTCATCCGCGTCCTTCCGGCGATCTCGGGCTTTGAGATGCGCGCCATCGTGCCGACCAGCAAGAAACCCGGCGGGGAATACACGGAGGCACCCGCGAAATGAACCATCCGCAGACCCACCACGACGGTCCCGGGATCTACGGCGTGATGGCGGAGTTCGCCACGCCGGACGAGCTCATCGCCGCCGCCCGCAAGGTCAAGCAGGAGGGCTTCACCCGGGTCGAGGCTTATACGCCGTACCCGATCGAGGAGGTCGCCGAGGTGCTCGGCCACCGCACCAAGCTGCCGCTGATCGTGCTGTGCGGCGGCCTGCTCGGCATGCTGGGCGGCTACCTGCTCCAGTACTGGACCCAGGTGATCGAATATCCGATGAACATCGGCGGCCGGCCGTTCCATAGCTGGCCCGCCTTCATCGTGCCGACCTTCGAGACGACGATCCTGGGCGCCGCGCTGTCGGCGGTGTTCGGAATGATCGCGCTGAACGGCCTGCCGCAGCCGTACCACCCGGTCTTCAACGTGCCGCGCTTCGCGCACGCGTCGCGCGACCGCTACTTCCTCGTGGTCGAATCGGCCGATCCGAAATTCGATCGCGACGGGATCCAGCGGCTGCTCTCGGGCCTGAGCCCCAGTGAGGTCTCCGACGTTGACTACTGACAAGATCCGGGCCGCGACGACGGCCCTCGCTCTGGTGGCGGGCCTGCTGGCGACCTCGGGTTGCCGGCAGAACATGCACAACCAGCACAAGATCGAGCCCTACGAGGCGAGCGATTTCTTCGCCGACGGGCAGGGCGCGCGCCAGCTCCCCGAAGGCGTGGTGCCGCTCGGCACCTACGGCGAGGAGATCGCGCCGTACACCGGCCTCGTCGTCGCCCAGAACGCGGCCTTCGACAAGATGCCGCCGGTCACGCCGCAGTTGCTCCAGCGCGGCCAGCAGCGGTTCAACATCTATTGCTCGCCCTGCCACGGCCGGCTGGGCGACGGGCGCGGCATGATCGTGCGGCGCGGTTACAAGCAGCCCACGTCGTTCCACGACCCACGCCTGCGCGGCGCCCAGGTCGATTACTTCTTCACGGTCATGACCGAGGGCTTCGGCGTCATGCCGAGCTACAAGGAAGAGGTGCCGGTGCCCGACCGCTGGGCGATCGCCGCCTACATCCGCGCCCTCCAGTACAGTCAGAACGCCCGGCTTGAAGACCTGCCGGCGGATCAGCGCCAGGCGCTCGAGACGGAGCTCTCGCAGCCGCAGCTCGGCGCGCATCCCGATCCCAGCGAGGTTTCGAACGAACATGAATGAGCACACCGCCTTGGGCGACGCCTCGTCGTACGCTCCGCCGGCCGTCCTCGACCGGCTGCAGCGTCTCGCGGTCATCGCCGCCGTTCTCGGGATCGTCGGCTGTGTCATTGGCGGCCTGACGTCTCCGGATTCCTTCTTCCGCGCCTATCTGGTGGGCTGGGTCTATTGGGTCGGCATCGCCGTCGGCAGCCTGGCGCTGCTGATGCTGCAGCACATGTCGGGCGGCGCCTGGGGCCTGATCGCGCGGCGGCATCTCGAGGCCGCCACGCGGACCCTGCCCTACCTGCTCCTGCTGTTCGTGCCGCTGTTCTTCGGGATGAGCCGGCTGTACATCTGGACCGACCAGGCACTGGTCGAGAGCGATGAGATCCTTCACCTCAAGAGCGGCTATCTCAACGAGACGTTCTTCTTCGTCCGGGTGCTGATCTATTTCGCCATCTGGTGCGGCCTGGCGTTTCAGCTCAACCGTCTGTCGGCGCGTCAGGACGGCACGGTCGACGAGACGCTGATCTCGCGCTTCAAGCGGGTTTCGGCGCCCGGGCTCATCCTCTACGCGCTGACGATGACGTTCGCCTCGGTGGACTGGCTGATGTCGCTCGACCCGCACTGGTTCTCGACGATGTACGGCTTCTACTTCCTGGCCAGCATGGCGCTTTCGGCGCTCGCCTTCCTGATCGCGGTCTCCATGTTCCTCAGCCGCCACGAGCCGATGTCGCACGTCATCCAGCGCCGCCACTTCCACGATTGGGGCAAGCTGATGCTGGCCTTGACGATGGTGTGGGCCTACTTCTCCTGGTCGCAGTTCCTGATCACCTGGGCCGGCAACCTGCCGGAAGAGATCGAGTGGTACCTCAACCGCTTGAGCCATGGCTGGCAATACGTCTCCCTGGCCCTGGTGCTGTTCCACTTCGCCATGCCGTTCGCGCTGCTGCTGTCGCGCGACCTCAAGCGCAGTGGCAAGATGCTCGGCCGCGTTGCCATCTTCATGCTGGTGATCCGCCTGCTGGATCTGGTCTGGCAGGCGGAGCCCTCGTTCCACGAGCACGCTCCGGCGTTCTACTGGCTGTATCTGGCCGCCCCTCTCGCCATCGGCGGGATCTGGCTCCTGATCTTCGTGCGGGAGCTCCGCAAGCGGCCGCTGCTGCCTATCAACGACCCCTATCTCCCAGAGGCCCTGGCCCATGCGCACCACTGATCGTCATATCGACATCGGGCCCCACCGGCACTCGCCGCATTCGCCGGCCACGGACGCCGACGACCGGCCGGGCGCGGTCGGCGTCCCGGCTGCGGCGGAGCCCTTCGACCAGGAGATCAACCTGCGGGGCGTCTTCTGGACGACGGTCGGCCTGGTCGTCATCACGGTGGTCTCCGCGGTCCTGATGTGGTTCATGCTGCGCGGCTTCAGCAAGGCTGACGAGCGGCGTGACCCGCCGCCGTCGCCGATGGGTGCCCAGGCGGTCCAGCCGGCGCCGCCGGAGCCGCGTTTGCAGACCGACGACAAGGGCGACCTGGTGATGATGCATGCCGAGGAGAACGCGGTCCTCGACCATCCGGCCTGGGTGAGCCAGGAGCAGGGCTCCGTACGGGTGCCGATCGACGTCGCCATGCAGGTGATCGCCTCCCGCGGTCTGGCCCCCCAGGTCGTGGGCGGGACGCCGGGAGCGGCGGCCGGCGCCACGCCGCAGGAGGTCCGCCAGAACCTGGAGTCGACGCCGGAGGCCGTTCAACAGACCAATGCCGGCCGCGCGCCGGCAGCCCTGGTGCAGAGCGCCCGGCCCAACGTGGCGCCGGCCCAGCCCCGGCCGCCCGCCGGGAACGCCGGGCAGCAGCCGGGGCAGTCGCCCCCGCAACCCTAGACCTCTCGCGCATGATCACGAGAGACGCAGACTGTCGAAAGAAGGTGGGACCGTTGACTCGTTTGATGACTGGAGCACTGATCACGGCCTGGCTGATGACGGCGACGAGCGCCGGGGCGGCTCCTCCCATGGCCCCCGGCACTCTCGGTGAAGGGTCCGGCGTACCGGCCTCCCAGATGCCCGGGCCGCTCAAGCAGGTCGGCTATGACCAGCACCTCGGGGAGCAGATCCCCGGGGAGGCCCTCTTCGTGGACGAGATGGGCCGCTCGGTGCGGTTGCAGAATTACTTCGGCCACCGCCCGATCGTGCTGGCGATGGCCTATTACGAGTGCCCCATGCTGTGCAGCATGGTGTTGCAGGCCATGGTCGGGAGCCTCAAGCCGCTCAAGCTCGAGCCGGGCCGGGATTTCGACGTGGTGGTGGTGAGCATCGATCCGGGCGAGGGCCCGCGGCTCGCCGCCGCCACCAAGCGCGAGATGCTGTCGCGCTACGGCCGCCCCGAGACCGCGAAGGGCTGGCACTTCCTGACCGGCTCGAAGACCTCGATCGACAAGGTCGCGAGCGCGGTCGGCTTCCGCTACTCCTACATGCCGGAGCGCGACGAGTACGCGCACGCCGCCGGGATCTCGTTCCTGACTCCGCAGGGCAAGATCTCGCGCTATCTCCTCGGCATCGAGTACGCGCCGCGCGACGTCCGCCTGGCGCTGGTCGAGTCGTCCGAGAACAAGATCGGCTCCCTGGTCGATCAGGCCCTTTTGTATTGCTTCCACTACGATCCGGTCATCGGCCGCTACAGCGCGGTGACCATGACCTTCGTGCGCCTGGCCGGGGCCCTGACTGCCATCGGGATCTTCGTGATGGTCGTGATGCTGCGTCGGCGCGAAAACCGTGAGACCCGTACACCGGGACCGGTGGGGGTGTCCTGAGATGAGCAAGTCTCTCCCGTTCTTTCCAGATGCGGCTTCGAGCGTTGCGCGCGAGGTCGATCTGCTCTTCCTGTCCTGGGCGGTGATCAGCGTCTTCTTCACGCTGTTGATCGCCGGCGCGATCATCTACTTCATGGTGAAGTTCCGGCGGCGCCATGAGGATCAGGTGGGCGAGCCGGAGCGCGCGGCGCTGGCGCTGGAGATCGCCTGGTCGGCGATCCCGCTGCTGATCTGCCTCGCCATGTTCGGCTGGGGCACCCGCGTCTTCTTCTCGATGTACCGGCCGCCCGCCGACGCGGTCGAGTACTGGAGCGTCGGCAAGCAGTGGATGTGGAAGTTCCAGCATCCCGAAGGCCAGCGCGAGATCAACAACCTGCACGTCCCGGTGGGGCAGTCGATCAAGCTCAACCTGCAGTCCGAGGACGTGATCCACAGCTTCTACGTGCCGGCCTTCCGGGTGAAGCAGGACGCCGTGCCGGGGCGCCAGACCACGGTCTGGTTCCGGGCCACCAAGCCGGGCGTCTACCACATGTTCTGCACCGAGTACTGCGGCGCCGAGCACTCCCAGATGATCGGCAGTGTGATCGTCATGGAGCAGGGCGACTACGAGAGCTGGCTCGCGGCGGGCGGCAACACGGCGCAGCCGATGACCGCCTCGGGCGCCGATCTCTTCCAGTCCCTGGCCTGCTCGACCTGCCACCGGGTGCAGGGCGACCAGCGGCTGGCCCAGGCCCCGAACCTGGTGGGGATCTTCGGCCGCCAGCAGAAGCTGTCCGACGGCCGCACCGTGATCGCCGACGAGAGCTACATCCGCGAGTCGATCCTGAACCCGCAGGCGAAGATCGTGGCGGGCTGGCAGCCGCTCATGCCGACCTTCCAGGGCCAGGTGACCGAAGAGCAGCTCAGCCAGCTCATCGCCTACGTCAAATCGCTGAGCGGCGACGGCGGCGGCGCGGCCGGCGGCGGATCGAATCAGGCAGGAGACACCGCGGGCGGCCAGACGGACGCCCAGACGCCGCAGACCGCCGGTCCGGCGTCGGAGAGTTGAGCCATGGATTACACAACTGAAGCGACGACGTTCAAGTCGCCTCCGGTCACGGCTCCGGAGCGGCCCAATTATCTCAACGCCGGATACACCCTGCGCTCGTGGCTCCTCACCCTGGACCACAAGCGGATCGCGATCCTCTACCTGATCTCGGTCTCGATCTTCTTCGCCCTGGGCAGCCTGTTCGCCATGATGGTCCGTCTCGAGCTGCTGACCCCTTCCGGGGACCTGCTGCAGCCGGACACCTACAACCGCATGTTCACCATGCACGGCATCATCATGGTGTTCTTCTTCCTCATCCCGGCCATCCCGGCGGTGCTGGGGAACTTCCTCCTCCCCATCATGATCGGGGCGAAGGATCTGGCATTCCCCAAGCTCAACCTGGCGAGCTGGTACGTGTACAACCTGGGCGGCGCCTTCACGCTGTGGGCCCTGATCCACGGCGGCGTCGACACCGGCTGGACCTTCTATACGCCGTTCAGCACCACCTACTCGAACACCCACGTGATCGCGGTGGCCCTGGGCGTCTTCATCAACGGCTTCTCGACCATCTTCACGGGCCTGAACTTCATCGTCACGGTCCACCGGATGCGGGCGCCGGGCATGACCTGGTTCCGGCTGCCGCTGTTCATCTGGTCGATGTACGCCACCAGCCTGATCATCGTGCTCGGCACCCCGGTGATCGCGATCACCCTGCTGCTCGTGGCGGCCGAACGGTTGCTCCACCTCGGGATCTTCGATCCCAAGCTGGGGGGCGACCCGGTGCTGTTCCAGCACCTGTTCTGGTTCTACTCCCACCCGGCGGTCTACATCATGATCCTGCCGGCCATGGGTGTGATCAGCGAGCTGGTGGCGGCGTTCTCGCGCAAGCGGATCTTCGGCTATCGCATCGTGGCCTTCGCCAGCATCGCGATCGCGGTGCTCGGCTTCCTGGTCTGGGGCCACCACATGTTCGTCTCCGGCCAGTCGATCTACGCGGCGACCGTGTTCTCGGTGCTCTCGATGCTGGTGGCGATCCCGTCCGCGGTGAAGGTGTTCAACTGGACCGCGACGCTCTACGAGGGCTCGGTGTCGTACGAGACGCCGATGCTCTACGCCCTGGGCTTCATCGGCCTCTTCACCATCGGCGGCCTGACCGGCGTCATGGTGGCGACGCTCGGCTTCGACGTCCACGTGCACGACACCTACTTCATCGTGGCCCACTTCCACTACGTCATGGTGGGCGGCACGATCATGGCCTACCTCGGCGGCCTCCACTACTGGTGGCCGAAGATGACAGGGCGGCTCTACAACTCGTTCCTGTCGCGGATCTCGGCCATGCTGGTGTTCGTCGGGTTCAACCTGACCTTCTTCCCGCAGTTCATCCTGGGCTACCTCGGCATGCCGCGCCGCTACTGGGCGTATCCGCCGGAGTTCCAGGTGCTGAACGTGCTGTCGAGCGCCGGCGCCTCGGTGCTGGGCCTCGGGTTCATCCTGCCGCTCTGCTACTTCGGCTACTCGCTGTTCAAGGGCCGGCGCAGCATCGACAACCCGTGGGGAGCGGTCGGCCTCGAGTGGGACACCACCTCGCCGCCGCCGACCTTCAACTTCGACGTCATCCCGGTCGTGACTCACGGCCCGTACGAATACAACCCGGAGCAGGTCCACCGGGTCACTCATCCGGAGGAGGCCGCCGTTGTCTAGCGTAGCCGCCGACCCGCACGCGGTGCACGCCCACGCGCAGCATCATCCGTCGCTGGCGCACCAGTTCGACAACCTCGATCAGCAGCGCGAGAGCTCGACTCTCGGCATGTGGATCTTCCTGGTCACCGAGATCATGTTCTTCGGCGGTCTCTTCACCGCCTACGTGATCTACCGCAGCCAGTTCAGCGCGGCCTTCCAGGCGGCGAGCCACCACCTGAACGTGATCATGGGCGGCGCCAACACGGCCGTCCTGATCCTCAGCAGCTTGACGATGGCGATGGCCATCTGGGCGGCGCAGGTGAACCGCCGCAAGCTCATCGTCGTCTTCCTCATCCTGACGATGCTGCTCGGCGCCACCTTCCTCGGCGTCAAGTATTTCGAGTACAAAGAGAAGTTCACGCACCATCTGGTGCCCGGCCCCAACTTCGAGTTCGACGGGCCGGACCCGCAGCACGCGCAGATCTTCTTCTCGCTCTACTTCATCATGACCGGTCTGCACGCCCTGCACATGATCATCGGCATCGGCGTGTTGACCTGGCTGGCGGTCCTGTCCTGGAAGGGCCGGTTCAACTCCGAGTATCACAACCCGCTGGAGTGCGCCGGCCTGTACTGGCACTTCGTCGACATCGTGTGGATCTTCCTCTTCCCGCTGCTGTACCTTCTGGGAGCTCACGCCCACTGAGGGTGAGGACAGGATAGGAAACGACGACCATGTCCGAGCACGTCTCTTCCCCCAGGTTCTACTTCCTGATCTTTGCCGCCCTGATCGTGCTGACCGGGGTGACCGTCTGGGTCGCCGAGATCGACCTCGGCGCTGCCAACGACGTCGTGGCGCTGACGATCGCCGTCACCAAGGCTCTCCTGGTCATGATCTTCTTCATGCACCTGCGCCACAGCACCCGCCTGACCGTGCTGACCGCGCTGGCGGGCTTCTTCTGGCTCGCCATCCTGATCCTGATCACGATGAGCGATTACGTGAGCCGCGGCGTGATCCTGCCCGTGCCCGGGAAGTGACCGGGACCCAGGAAGGCTCTCCAACCGGCCGGCCTTGCGCCGGCCGGTCGTGTTTTTGAGATAGGCTCTCCCGATGCGCCGAAACGATACCCTGCTTGATGTGTTCCTGGAACTTCAGATCCTCGACAAGATCCCCCGTAGCGGCTACACGTTGCGCGGGGTGGCGGATCCCGAGAGCGTAACCGAGCATAGCTGGCACGTGCTGTTTCTCGTCTGGACCCTGGGGGCGCGGATCGAGGGGCTCGACGTCTCGCGGGCGGTCGAGATCGCCCTGGTCCACGATCTCGCCGAGCTGCGGATCGGCGACCTGCCGCGCACCGCCAACCGCTACTTCCCCGAGGGGGCCAAGAAGACGGCGGAGAGGGCGGCCATGGAGGAGGTGCTCGGCCCGCTGTCCGGCCGCGCTCTGGGGCTCTACGAGGAGTACCAGCAGGGCACCACGCCGGAAGCCCGCCTCGTGAAGGCCTGCGACAAGCTCCAGCTCATGCTCAAGGTGGCGGTCTACGAGCGCTGGGGGACCGGCGCCCTCTCCGAGTTCTGGCAGAATCCGGACAACTTTCCCGACGGCGGCTTCGAGCCGGTGCGGGAGCTGTTCGAGGAGCTTTTGCGGTACCGGAGCGAGAAATCAAGGGAGGGGAGCGCCGGAGCGCCCCCTCGAGGGGCCACGGATCAGTAGAAATCCGCGCAGGAGAGATAAAACCCGCACCGGGGATCTGGACAAAACAGCTTGCACTTGCGTTCGTCCAGACCCCGACCGCAGTTTGGGCAGGTCCGCATGAGCTGCTCCGGGCTCGAGGACGCCCGGAGAGGGGCGGTCCAAACGGCGGCTTTCGGTGCGGGTTTGGCGGGCTCGTTCACAAATTCAGGTTAGGACTGAAGTGCGCAGGAGTCAAGAGTTTGTCAACCATTTGCCGAAATTGAGGGGAGACGAGCTGACATGCCCCGCATCACACGGGTTTACACGCGTAGCGGCGACGATGGGACCACCGGCCTCGGCGGCGGGCAGCGCGTTCCCAAGGACTCGGCCCGCATCGAGGCCTACGGGACGGTGGACGAGCTGAGCTCCGCGATCGGCGTCGCCGTCGCCCTGGGGCTCACCCCCCGGCTCGCGGAGGAGCTGGCGCGCATTCAGAACGAGCTGTTCAACGTCGGCTCGGACCTCTGCATCCTGGAGGAGGACAAGGTCAAGATGCCGGTGCCGGGGGTCGAGGCGCGCCACGTCGAGGCCCTGGAGCGGCTGATGGACGACCTCTCGCGCGAGCTCTCCCCCCTCGAAAACTTCATCTTGCCCGGCGGCACCCCCGGCGCCGCCCAGCTCCACGTGGCCCGCACCGTCTGCCGCCGCGCCGAACGGCTGGTGATCGCGCTGTCGCGCCACGAGGCGGTCGGCGCCTTCGTGGTGCGCTACCTCAACCGGCTCTCCGATGCGCTTTTTGTCATGGCGCGCTACGAGAACCTGAAGTCCGGGGCGCCGGACATCCTCTGGAATAGCCGGGCCTAAAAAGCGATCCCGCGCACCGCCTCCTCCAGCGCCCGGGCGGCGCAGCGGTGCCCGGCCGGGGTGGGGTGGTAGCGGTCGAACCCGATCTTCTCCCGGGTCTCCTCCCGGCAGGCTTTGAAGGCGGGGCGGAGATCCAGGTGATGGAAGCCGAGTTCCCGGGCGCGCTCGGCCAGCCAGGCGTGCTCCCGCGCGTGATGCTCCTCGAAGGGCTTGGGAAGGTAGGGGAAGACGGCCAGGAGGACCTCGAAGCCGTGCTGGCGCGAGAGCCCGGCCAGCTCCCGCAGGGCGGGCTCGACGGTGTCGCCGGACGCCGCTCCGTGGGGCTCCCCCGGAGTCGCAGCCGGCGGGATCGGCCCGGGATCGTCCTCCCCGCGTCGAGCGTCGAGATAACCGTAGCGCACGAAGCGGTAGAGGGCGCTCCAGACCAGCACCCGGCTCACCTCGCCCACCGGCACGACCGGGCGGCCCCCCTGGGATTCCCGCAGGGCCTGGAGGATGCGCACGTCCGGCGGCCGGCGGTCGTTGTGGCAGTAGGCGAGGATCACCAGATCGGGGTCGAAGCGCAGGGCGCGGGTGCGCAGGGTCTCGACCTCCTGGGAGGTGTTGTAGCCGGTCACCCCGAAGTTCAGGACCTCGGCGCGCAGGCCGTCGCGGCGCAGGGCGGACTCCAGGAGGGCTGGAAAGGTGTCCTCGGTGCGCGCCACCCGGTAGCCGGCCGCGATGCTGTCCCCCAGGACGGCGATGCGGAAGACCCCGGCCGGCTTCGCCACCGGGTGCTCGCGGTCGCGGTAGCCCAGACGGTTGCTCGCCCCGCGATACTCGTAGAAATCGGCCGTGTCCCCCTCGACCGCCAGCCCCGGCACCGGCTCGAACAGCAGCCGCGGGTCCTCCGACAACCGGAACCGCCCCCGCTGCACCACCGCCACCTCCGGCGCCCCCACGATCCGGACGACGACCTCCCCGGCCGCCAGGGCGGCGACCAGGCCGAAGAGCGCGGCGAGGATCTTCTGACGCATGGCCTGACTTTTGAATCTCTCCGGGAGGTTGGCCGCCGTCGCGGCCTGCTCAGTCTGCAAGAACGGAGAGGAGAACGCAAATGTCTTCTTCTTTTGGCCTCTATTTCGTCGGTTTTCTCATCCTGATCGCCGGACTCGCCTACGGGGCGCACCTGGCCGGCGTCCCCACGACCTGGATCGCGGTCGGCGTGATCTGTCTGCTCGGCATCGCGATCCTCAAACTTGCCAAGCGGATGCAGGCCGGAACCGGCACCGGCACCCGGGGTACCCCCGGCACTCCGGGTACACCGGGCACTCCCGGCAACCCGCCCCGCTTCTGATCTGAGCCAGCGCCGCATTTTGCCGCCAGCCGGCACCATGCTTGTGAGTCCTCTTTGTGAGGGGCTGCCGTCGGGAGGTGGCGCAAGCTCATGTCAAATCAGACCGTTCACGACGGCCCCGCCGTGCTGGCGGGCTATCCCGTGGCTCGTGGCGCCGGCGCGGTCCGGCTGTCGCGGCTTCAGGAGGTCATGTCGCTCGCGGCGCGGCCCGGGGTCCTCTCCCTCGCGGTGGGGATGCCGGCTACCGACCTGTTCCCGACCGCTGACATGGCCGCGGCCGCGTCCCGGTGCCTGGACGACCGCCGAGTCCTGCAGTACGGGCCGCCGAGCCGGGTGGTCCAGGAGCACATCGTCGAGCTGATGGCGGGCCGCGGCGTGCGCTGCCGGCCCGAGCAGATCTTCCTTACCTCCGGCGCCCAGCAGGCCATGGACCTCATGGCCCGCCTGCTGCTCGATCCGGGCGGCACCGTGCTGATCGAGGAGACGGTCTACGACGGCCTGCAGATGGTGATCCGCACCTACCAGCCGCGGATCCTCACCGTGCCCACCTCGGCCGAGACCGGGCTCGACGTGGACGCCGTCGAGGCCCTCCTGGCGCGCGGCGAGCGCCCGGCGTTCCTCTATGTCATCACCGACGGCCACAACCCGCTGGGGGGCAGCGTCAGCGCGGAGAAGCGCCAGCGCCTCGTCGAGCTGGCTCGCCGCCACGAGTTGCCGATCCTCGAGGACGACGCCTACGGCAACCTGCACTACGAGGCCAACCCGCTCCCCGCCCTGCGCGCGCTGGAAGACCGCTGGGTCTTCTACCTCGGCTCGTTCTCGAAGATCCTGGCGCCGGGGCTGCGGGTCGGCTGGGTCGTGGTCCCGGAGGAGCTGGTGCCGGTCTTGCGGGCGCTCAAGCACGGCATGGACGTGGACACCTCCAGCTTCTCCCAGCTCTCGCTGGCGGCGTACCTGGCGGCCGGCCACCTGCCGGGCCACGTCGAGAAGATCCGCGCCGAGTACCGGCGGCGGCGCGATGCGCTGCTGGAAGCCCTGGAAACCTACTTCGGGGGGCGGGCCTTGTGGAACCGGCCCGGCATGGGGATCTTCGTCTGGCTCGAGCTGCCCCCGGGGACGGATTCTGCCGCCCTGCTGCGCGGCGCCATCGAGCGCGAAGGCGTGGCTTTCAGTCCCGGGCAGGCCTTCGCGGTCCAGGGCAGCGCGCACGCCGACCACTGCGTGCGGCTGAGCTTCGCGAATCTGCAACCGGAGCAGATGGAAGAAGGGGCCCGGCGGCTGGCCCGGGCCCTTCTGACATAGGTAGCGGCGGGTGGCGCGTAGGGAGCTCGGTTCGCGACCGCGCCGTCAGGGCGAGATGAATCACGCCCCTACGACTGCTGCCAGACCGTATTGCGGTTCGAAGCAGTCGTAGGGGCGCAATTTATTGCGCCCGAACGGCGCGCCCTGCGAATCAAGCCACGATTTACAGAACCGTCTCGCGGACGACCTCTTCGACGGTGGTCATGCCGTCGCGGATCTTCTGCAGGCCGCTCATGCGCAGGCTGATCATCCCGGTCTGGAGCGCCTTCTGGCGCAGCTCGAAGGAGCTGGCGCCGGACAGGATCAGCTCGCGCAGATCGTCCTCGATCTCCATGACCTCGTAGAGACCGACGCGCCCCTTGTAGCCGGTGCTGTTGCAGCGCTCGCAGCCCCGCCCCTTGAACAGCTTGAGGGTGCGCGACTCCGCCTCGGAGAATCCCGAGCTGACCAGCACCGGCGGCGGCAGCTCCATCGGCTCCTTGCAGAAGGTGCAGATGCGGCGGACCAGCCGCTGGGCGACCACCAGGTGGACCGAGGTCGCCACCAGGAACGGCTCGATGCCCATGTTCATCAGGCGGTTGATCGACGACGGAGCGTCGTTGGTGTGGAGCGTCGACAAGACGAGGTGGCCGGTCATGGCGGCCTTGATCGCCACCTCGGCGGTCTCGAAGTCGCGGATCTCGCCGACCAGGACGATGTTCGGGTCCTGCCGCAGGAACGAGCGCAGGGCCGCCGCGAAGTTGAGGCCGATCTGCTCGCGCATCTGGACCTGGTTGATGCCGGCGAGGTTGAACTCGACCGGGTCCTCGGCGGTCATGATGTTGACCTCCGGGGTGTTGATCCGGGAGAGCGCGGAGTAGAGCGTGTTGGTCTTGCCCGAGCCGGTCGGGCCGGTGACCAGCACCATGCCGTAAGGCCGCATGATCGCCTGCTCGAAACGGCGCAGCGAGTCGACCTCGAAGCCGAGCTTCGTCATGTCGAGCATCAGCTTGTCCTTGTCGAGCAGCCGCATGACGATCTTTTCGCCGAACAGGGTGGGCAGGACCGAGACGCGGTAGTCGAGGTCCTTGGCCTTGCCCGAGATCTTCGTCTTGATCTTGATGCGGCCGTCCTGCGGCAGGCGCTTCTCGGCGATGTCGAGCCGCGCCATGATCTTCACGCGGCTGGTGATCGCCTCCTTGAGCTTGAGCGGCGGCCGCATCATCTCGTAGAGCAGGCCGTCGATGCGGTAGCGCACCCGGTAATCCTTCTCATACGGCTCGATGTGGATGTCCGAGGCGCCGCGCTTGATCGCGTCGGTGAGAATCAGGTTGACCAGCTTGACGACCGGCGCCTGCTCGGACTCCTCCTCCAGGGTGGCGAGGTCGAGCTCTTCCTCGTCGTCGAGCAGCTCGAGGTCGCCGCCCCCTTCCCCTTCGGAGAGGTCCTCCATGACCTTCTTCAGCTCGATCGCGTGGGTCGAGCCGTAATAGCGGTCGATGGCGCTGCGGATCGCCGTTTCGGAGGCCACGACCGGCTCGACCTTGTAGCCGGTCATGAACTTCACGTCGTCCATCGCGAAGACGTTGGTCGGATCGATCATCGCCACGGTGACCGTGGCGCCGGTCTTGGCGACGGGGAAGATCGTGTACTTGCGGGAGATGTCGGCCGGGATGATCTTGGTGACCGCCTCGTCGATCTCCATGGCGCCGAGATCGACCGACGGCACCTTGAAGTGTTGCGACAGGGCATCGACGAGCTGCCGGTCGGTCAGGTACCCGAGCTTGATCAGGTTGGTCCCGAGCCGGCCGCCCTGATCCTTCTGGAGGTTCAACGCCTCCTGGAGCTGCGCCGGGTTGATCTTGCCCGACTTGATCAGGAGCTCCCCGAGCTTGTCGGGGGTATTCGTGGATGCCGGTCGACGAACGGTTTCCGGTGGGCGTGCCATTCGATCCATCACCCTCTCGGCCGTCAGGCCGCTACTACGGTGGGAGCGAGCTCCCGTTAAGTCTCGTTGAAACTTCCGTCAGTCTAACAGCCGGTGGGAAAGGGGGTCAACGCAGACGTGTATGGACATGCGACGATCGATCGCATTTCCAGCAGATGGCTTCGCGATTCAGCCGGCCAGGATGCGCTCGGCCCGCTCCGCGACCCGCCGGGCCGGGATCTCCAGCAGGCAGGCCTTGGTCTCCGCGAACCGCTTGTAGCAGAAGCTGCAGGGGAGGACCTTCCAGATCGCGTTCTCGGGCTGGCCGTAGGGGCCGTGCCGCTCCGGATCGGTCGGACCCATGACCATCAGGACCGGCGTGCCGAGGGCGTGCGCCAGGTGGGTCGGCCCGGAGTCGCCGCCCAGCATCAGGCGGGCACCGCGCAACAGGGCGGCGAGGGTGGGGAGATCGGGCGCCGGCACGGCCGTGGCGGCGCCGCCGCTCGCCGCCACCACGCGGTCAGCCAGGGCCTGCTCGGCGGCCGAGCTGGCGACCCGGGTGGAGAGACCCGTGGCGGCCCGCAGGCGCGCCGCCACCTCCCCCCAGCGCTCCGGCGGATAGATCTTGTTCGCCCACCCCGCGCCCGGGTGGATCAGCGCGAACGGCTCGCCGGCGGGGAGGGGGGGCGCGCCGCGGAAGAGCTTGTCCGGCCCGAAGTCGGCCGGCTCCGGCGGCAGCCCGAGCGCGTCGAGCACCGAGAGGGCGCGGTCCACCGCGTGCTCGCCGCGCGGCTCCACCATCTCGTTGATCCACAAGGCGCTCGACGGCTCGCGGCGGAAGCGGCGGGCGAGGCCGACGCGGCGGTGGGAGAAGGTGAGAGCGGCGATCACCCCGGCCTTGTGGTTCCCCATGAGGTCGAGCACCACGTCGGGCGCGAAGTCGTCGAGCGCGGCGCGGAAGCCGCCGATCTCCCGGAAGGTCTGGAGGGAGAGGCGCTGGCGCCAGGCGCGCAGGCGCACCACGATCGCCTCGTCGAGGTCCGGATGTCCCGCGAGGACGGGGAGCATGGCCCCCTCGACCACCCAGCCGAGCCGCGCCGCGGGGAAGTGCCGGCGCAGGGCGGTGAGCACCGGCAGGCAGTGGACCACGTCGCCCAGGGCGCTGGTGCGGACGAGCAGGATGCGCAACGGCCCGGTCTCGCCCTCAGAGGTCCAGCCGGTCCGCCAGATCTTCCCGGGCCGCCTGCTCGCGGTTGGGCAGACCCTTCACCTGGGCGATGAGGTCGCTCGTCGCATGGTCCTTGGGATCGCCGACCAGGGCGGTGCGGCCGCCATAGGCGCGGACCACCTCGTACTCGGGCACCCGCTCCGGCGTGCCGTAGTCGGTCCCCTTGCAGTGGACGTCCGGCCGCAGCTTCGCGAGGAGCCCGGCGGGGGAGTCCTCGTCGAAGATCACCACGAAATCGACCGGCACGAGGGCGGCGAGCAGCTCGGCCCGCTCGGCCGCCGGCACGATCGGCCGGCCGGGACCCTTGAGGCGGGCGACCGAAGGATCGCCGTTGACCGCGACCACCAGGGCGTCCCCCTCGGCGCGGGCGGCCTGCAGGTAGCGCAGGTGGCCGACGTGGAGCAGGTCGAAATGGCCGTTGGCGAAGGCCACCCGGCGCCCCGCGGCCTTGAGCTCCGCGATACGCCGGGCCAGCTCTTCGGCGCTGAGGATCTCGCCCATCTAACCCTCCTCCTCCCGGCTCATCTCCAGGAGCGGCCGGGGATCGTTGCGGACCGCCCGCCGCAGCTCGTCCGGCGTCAGCGTTGCGGTCCCCATCTTCATGACGACCACGCCGCCGGCATAGTTGGCGAGGAGCGTGGCTTCGAGCGGATCGGCCCCGGCGGCAAGCGCCAGGGCGAAGGTGCCGATCACGGTGTCGCCCGCCCCGGTGACGTCGGCCACCTGGTCGGTGCCGGAGACCGGCAGGTGGGCGGTGCCGCCCTCGGCGCGGAACAGGCTCATGCCGCGGCTGCCGCGGGTGATCAGGAGGAAGCGCGTGCCGAGCTTCCCGCGCAGGCGCTGGCCGGCATCGCGCAGGCGGTCCGGGTCGTCCCCGATGGTCTCGCCGAGCAGGGTCTCGGCCTCCTCCTCGTTCGGGGTGGCGCCGTCCAGACCGGCGAAGTCGGCGAGGCGGTAGCGGCTGTCGCCGACCAGCGTGGCGCCGGACCCGAGCGCGGCGCGCAGGCGGGGGAGCAGGCCGGGCTCGACCGCGCCATAGCCATAGTCGGAGAGGATCGCGGCGCGGATGCCGCCGGAGCCGCGGGCGCTATCGGCGCCCACCCAGTCCGCGAGGACCCGGGAGAAGCGCTCGCGCTCCTCCTCCCGCAGCTCCAGGGTCTCCTCGATGTCGTAGCGCACGATCTGCTGCTTGATCGAGTGCTTGCCGCCGCCGAGGATCCGCACCTTGGTCGGAGTCCGGTAGCCGGGGCGGGTCAGGATGCCGGCGGTCTCGACGCCGCGCGCCCGCAAGTCGGCGAGGAGCTTCTGGCCGTGCGGG
>DATAHG010000393.1:0-7889 GCA_036263295.1 Thermoanaerobaculia bacterium
GATGGACGGCAAGGCGGTGTTCAAGCTGGCGGTCACCCGCATGCCCGAGGCCACCCTGCAGGTGCTGACCCGGTGCGGGTACGGGATCCAGGATCTCGACCTCCTGATCATGCACCAGGCCAACCTGCGCATCAACGAGAAAGCGCAGAGCACTCTCGGGCTGCCGAACGACAAGGTCTACAACAATATCCAGAAGTACGGCAACACCACGTCCGGCACCCTGCCGATCGCCTTTCACGAGGCGCGGCAGGCGGGCATGGCGCCGGAGGGGGCGCTGGTCGCCTTCACGGCGCTCGGCGCGGGCCTCCACTGGGGCTCCGTGCTGATGCGGGTCTGAGGCGCGCTGGAGGGGATCGTAATGGCGACCGCGCTCCAATCTGCCCCGGCCAGCGGCGGCTCGCCACCGGGACCGACGATCATCGCGGAGGCCCTGTCCACCCGGATCCTGGGCCAGCCCGAGGCGGTGCAGGAGATGTCGGTCGCCCTCTCGAAGTACCTGTCGGGGCTGCGGGTCGGCAACATCCTGATGGTCGGTTCGTCGGGCAGCGGCAAGACCACCCTGATGCGGGCGGTCGAGTCCTATCTGGCTTCGGACCCGGCGCGGGCGAGCCGCTCGACGGTGATCCGCATCCACGCCAACGTGCTCGGCGAGGAGGCCGAGCGCGGGAAGCCCGGAGAGGCCGTGATGGGGCGCCTGCTGGAGCGCGCCCGCGAGCAGCTCGGCCCCGGCGCCCCGATCGAGGCGGTCCTGCGCCGCGCCGCCTCCGGGCTCGTCTTCGTGGACGAGGTGGACAAGATCCGCTCCCACGTCGGCGGTCAGCCGAACGTCGCCGGGATCCGGGCCCAGGAGGCTCTCCTCACCCTGATCGAGAACGAGGCGGTGCCGGTGATTCTCCCCCCCTGGGCGGGCGGCGGCACGATGACGGTCGACTCCAGCAACCTGCTGTTCGTCTGCGCCGGGGCCTTCGAAGGGCTCTACGACTCGGTCTATGACCGGGTGACCATCGGCCGTGACCGCGGGGCGCTCCAGCCGGTGACCGTGGTCGAGGGGGGGCGGATGAAGGAGGAAGTGGTCTTCCACCTGCGCGACTGGCTGCGCAACGAGGACCTCTTCGACTACGGCATGAGCCCGCAGTTCCTCTCCCGCTTCGACGCCGTGGTGCTCCTCCACAGCCTGACCCGGGACGACCTGGTCCGCATCTTCCTGGAGAGCCCGGAATCGGCCTTCCACCAGAGCCGGGCCTATTTCGAAAGCCGCGGCTACCACTTGGCGATCTCGCCCGCCGCGGTGCGCCGCATCGCCGCCGAGGCGGCCCGCCAGCCCCGCCTGGGAGCCCGCGCCCTCAAGGAGGTCTTCCGCCGCGTCATCCGCGAATACGAGTTCAACCCGGCCGCGGTGGTCCGGGACGGCGCGCTGATGCTCGACCTGCCCGAGGTGGAGGCGGTGCTGGGGAAGGGGTAGGGGAGGGGGTTACTCGATTCCGAGCTGCTTGCGAATCACGGCGCAAAGACTGTTCTTGATCTCGGTATGCCGCGGCACGGGAGCCTTCCTCCCATTCTGCGGATTGATGTAGAGGTCGTGTTTCTTGCCGTGCCGTTGGAGAGCGCATCCGGCCTGGAGCAGCTCTCGAATGAAATCGCGGCGGTTCAAACTTCGACCTCGATCTCCTTTACGTCGGTCTCGTCGAATTCCGCCTTCGGCTCATCTTCGAGGAGGAGATGGTAGGCATCCCGGATGTTCTCCTCCAGATCCGTCAGCGACTCCCCCTGGCTGAAGACCCCAGGAACCTCCTTGAGCCGGCCTACATACCATTCGTCGTCTCGCCAAAACTCCAGGGTAAATGACCTGCGCATGAGGTTACCTCCTGGTTGATTTTAGCTCACCCGCCCCCGTTCCCGCCGTTCCGTCCGCCGCAGGTGCAGCTTCTTCTTGCGCTGCCGGCCGGTCCAGTAGGGCGGGATGAAGCTGATGAGCAGCAGGAGGAGCAGGGCCGCCGCGAGCTGCAGGTAGATGCCCGAGCGGTCCCCAGTGGCGGCGCGGGAGAGGGTGTCCGCGAAATAGGTGAAGAGGATCACCGGCAGGGCGGTGCCCAGGGCGGTCGAGGCGAGGAAGAGGCCGGGACGGACCCCCGCCAGCGCCGCGCAGTAGTTGACCAGCGCGAAGGGGAGGGGGAGGAAGCGGACCCCCACCAACCCCCAGAAGCCGCGCCGGCTGATCACCCGCTCGACTTTCTTGAGCCGCTTGCCCGCCAGGTGGACCACGAAGTCCCGTCCCAGCCAGCGCCCCAGGAAGTAGCTCACGGCTCCCCCCAGGATCGTACCGGTCACGTTGTAGATCGCCCCCAGGGCCACCCCGAAGACCAGGCCGCCTGCCACCACCAGGGGCGAAGCCGGAATCCCCAGCGGCAGCAGGACCACGTAGGCGACGATCAGCAGAAGCGGCGCCCACCAGGCGCTCCGCAGGGTCGCGAAGGTGGAAATCAGAGCGTCTTTCGACAGATAGCCGGCCAGGGGGGACCAGCGCAGCAGCGCGAAGCCGGTGCCCACCAGCAGAACCAGGATCAGGAATCGGAACAGCAGACGCCGGGGGACCCGCGGCGCCGCGGCATTCTCTGGGCCCGGGGGAGCGGTCGGATCGGACAAGAAAGAGGACCGGGTCTAGGGCGCGGCGGGATCCTCTTGCGCGGCGGCCGGGGCCTCGCCGGGGAAGAGGAACTCGCGCATGTGCTTGTCGAGCACGGCCTGGGACTCCGGCTCCATGAAGTTCAGGCGCAGCTCGTTGATGACCATCACTTCGAGCCGCGTCCATTCGGCCCAGCAGTCGGCGCAGATGCGGGAGCGGATCTCGGCACCGGCCGGGCCGGGCAGCGGCGCCCGGGACAGGGCCGGCGCATCGGGACGCCCGCAGCGGGCGCAGTGAACGGTGTTGTCGGCCATCAGCGCACCTCCCCAGGCAGCAGGATCCGGCTCTCGGAGCGCTCCAGGATCTCCTTGGGGACGACCACCAGGAGCACCAGGTCGCGCGACTCGGTCTTGCCCTTGAGCCCCTTCACCACGTCGTCCGGCACCGCCAGGGTGACGTAAGCCGGCCGCCGGGCATTCTGGCGGGCGCTGTCGGTGACGAGCTCCTCGAGCGGCACCATCTCGACCCGCTCGGGGTACTTCTCAAGCGCGTAGCTCAGGGCTTTCCGAGAGTTTTGCATGGGCGGATTGTACACTCCCGCTCTCGCTCAAGGCTCCGCGGAAATACTCGATCGTGCTGCGCAGCCCCTCCTCCAGGGAGACCCGGGGCTCCCAGCCGAGCACCGTGCGAGCCCGCGTGATGTCGGGCTGGCGCTGGGTGGGGTCGTCCACCGGCAGAGGCTTGAAGGCGATCGGGCTGACGCTGCCGGTCGCCGCCTGAATGGTCTCGGCGAACTGCAGGATCGTCATCTCGCGGGGGTTGCCGATGTTGCACGGCTCCTGGAGGTCGCTCTGGAGCAGCCGCCAGATCCCCTCGATCAGGTCGTCTACATAGCAGAAGGAGCGGGTCTGATCCCCCTTGCCGTAGACCGTCATGGGCTCGCCGGTCAGGGCCTGCTGGATGAAGTTCGGCACCACCCGGCCGTCGCGCAGGCGCATCCGCGGACCGTAGGTGTTGAAGATCCGCACGATGCGGACCTCCAGCCCGTGGTAGCGGTGGTAGGCCATGGCCATGGCTTCGGCGAAGCGCTTGGCCTCGTCGTAGACGCCGCGCGGCCCCACCGGGTTGACGTTCCCCCAGTAGGACTCCGTCTGCGGATGGACGGTCGGGTCGCCGTAGACCTCCGAGGTCGAGGCGAGCAGGAAGCGCGCCTCCTTGACCTTGGCGAGGCCGAGGGCGTTGTGGGTGCCGAGCGAGCCGACCTTGAGGGTCTGGATCGGCAGCTCGAGGTAATCGACCGGGCTGGC
This sequence comes from Thermoanaerobaculia bacterium, assembly GCA_036263295.1. Taxonomy (GTDB): domain Bacteria; phylum Acidobacteriota; class Thermoanaerobaculia; order Multivoradales; family UBA5704; genus DATAHG01. Next base: position 3,931 of record DATAHG010000393.1, read on the forward strand.
CGGTGAGGCGAAGTGGAGCACGTAGTCGACCGGCCCTTCGATCTCGAAGGGCTTCGTCACATCGTGGCGGACGAACTCGAAATCGCTGCGCCCGAGGAGGTGGGCGATGTTGTCCGTCCGCCCGGTGACCAGATTGTCGACGCAGACGACCCCGACTCCGTCGGCGATCGCCCGCTCACAGAGATGGGAGCCGAGGAACCCGGCTCCCCCTGTGATCACGGCTCGTTTCATGCTCTTTTCTCCGCCAGGCGCACCTTGGGGCGCGCTTCCGGCCGGCCGATCGAGACGTACTCGAAGCCGGCCGCGGCCATCTTCTCCGGCTCGTAGAGGTTGCGCAGATCGACCACCAGCGGGCGCGTCAGCAGGCGGTGGAGGCGGTCGAGCTCCAGCTTGCGGAACTGGTTCCACTCGGTGACGATGACCAGGGCCTCGGCCCCTTCCGCCACCTCGTAGGCGTTGTCACAGAAGTGGACGTCCTGGAAGAGCGGCCGACAGCCGTCCATCGCGACGGGGTCGTAGGCCCGCACCAGGGCGCCGCGGTCGAGCAGCCCCTGCACGATCGGCAGGGCCGGGGACTCGCGAATGTCGTCCGTGTTCGGCTTGAACGACAGGCCGAGCACGCCGATGGTCTTGCCGGCGAGGTCGCCGCCGACGGCCTTCTCGATCTTGGTGGTCATCCGCGCCTGGGTCCCCTCGTTGACCTCGAGGACCGACTCGATGATGCGGAACTTGAGCCCCTGGTCGCGGGCGATCTGGGCTACGGCGCGGGTGTCCTTGGGGAAGCAGGAGCCGCCGAAACCGGGGCCGGCGCTCAGGAACTTCGGGCCGATGCGGCTGTCGAGGCCCATGCCCTTGGCGACCACCTCGACGTCGGCGCCCCACGCCTCGCAGATCGTCGCCACCTCGTTGATGAACGAGATTTTGGTGGCGAGGAAGCCGTTCGAGGCGTACTTGATCAACTCGGCGGTCTCGACCCCGGTGATGATGAAGGGGACGTCGGCCGCCACCAGCGGCGAGTAGACGTCGAGCATCAGCTCGGCGGCCTGGGGGTCCTTGGTGCCGATCACCACCCGGTCGGGGTGCATGAAGTCTTCGATCGCCGATCCCTCGCGCAGGAACTCGGGGTTGCTCACCACCGCGAAACGGTGCTTGTTGCCGGTCCCCTCGCGCACGATCTGCTCGATCATCTGGCCGGTGCCGATCGGCACCGTGCTCTTGGTGACGATGATCTTGTAGCCGTTCAAGTGCTGGGCGATCGAGCTCGCGACCTCGCGGATGAAGGTGAGGTCGGCCGAGCCGTCCGACTTCGGCGGGGTGCCGACCGCGATGAAGACCGCCTGGGCCTCCTCGATGGCCGGCCCGAGCTCGGTCGAGAAGCGCAGGCGCCCCTCGTCCATATTCTTCTGGACCAGGGTCTCCAGACCCGGCTCATAGATGGGAACCTTGCCGTTGCAGAGGGCTTCCACCTTGGCGTGGTCCTTGTCGACTCCGACGACCTGCATGCCGAAGTCCGCCAGGCAGGCCCCCGTTACCAGTCCGACGTAACCGCTTCCTACGACGCAAATGTTCATGGTTTGACCAGGGCCTCTCTCGTGTCGAAGTCCTCAGATGCCAGCCCGGCGGCCTGGCGGAGCCACGTTCAGGCCGGGCTCAGGGAATGACGCTCGCGATACCAGTTGACGAAGCGGCGCAACCCTTCCCGGATCGGCACCTTGGGGGAGTAGCCCAGAAGCCGAGCGGCCTTCGAGACATCGGCATAGGTGATGGGGACATCCCCCGGTTGATCCGCAAGATATTCGATCCGTGGCTCTACGGCAAGCTCCGCCGCGATCCAGTGGATGAGGTCGCGCAGCGACGTGGTCTCGGCGCCGCCGAGGTTCAGGATCTCGAACCCGGGGGCGAGATCCAGCGTCGCGATCAGGCCATCGACGATGTCATCGACGTAGGTGTAGTCGCGGCGGCTGCCGCCGTCGCCGTACATCGGGATGGTCTTGCCGCGCGCCAGCAGGTCGGTGAACTTGTGGATCGCCATCTCGGGGCGCTGGGCCGGACCGTAGACGGTGAAGAAGCGCAGGCAGGCGGTGCGGAAGCCATAGAGGTGATGGTAGTTGTAGCAGAGCAGCTCGCCGGCCCGCTTGGTGGTGGCATAGGGGCTGATCGGCTGGTTCACCTCGTCGGCTTCCGAGAACGGCACCTTTGTGTTGATGCCGTAGACCGAGGACGATGAGCCGAACAGAAACAGGTTCGGCCCGTGCCGGCGGGCGGCTTCGAGGAGCCGCAGGGTGCCGATGCAGTTGACGTCCTCGTAGAGGATCGGCTCGGCGAGGCTGGGCCGGACGCCGGCCCGCGCCGCGAGGTGGACGACGCCGTCGAAACGCCCTTCGGCGAAGAGGCGGTCCACCAGCGGCTGGTCGCGGATATCCCCCTCGACCAGCCGGTAGTCGTCACGGCCGAGCAGCGGCGCGACGTTGTCGCGCTTGCGGGCCGGATCGTAATAATCGTTGAAGTCGTCGAGCACGGTCACCCGGTCACCCCGGGCGAGCAGCCGCCTCGTCAGATGCGAGCCGATGAAGCCCGCTCCCCCTGTCACCAGAATGTGCGCTGCCATGGATGGAGCTCAGATCCCCTCGATCGATGAACCGGCCGCGGCAGGCGGCGGTTCGGACGGCTCGGTTGCCGGAGGCGGCGGGCTTGAAGCGGGCGGCACGCTCTCGGTGCTCTCCCGCGGGGGCGCCACCGGTTCGGCCGACTCGGCCGGCGGAGGCGCCGTCCCGGTGCCCTCTTCTTCGACCTTCTTCTCGCCCTCCCCGGGCGCGCCTTCGAGCGGCGGCGGCGTCTGGCCGGACTGCTCCAGGGCGTCCCGGGTATCGTCGTAACGCTTCTTGATCCCCGCGTTCTGGCGGTTGCGGATCAACCAGCGCAGGAAACGCGATTCGTTGACCCCGATCAGGATGTCGTTGACCGCCTCGTAGACCTGGGGGTCGTTGATGAGCTTCGCGGCCGTCCCCTTGCCCTCGGTGAGCCGGACCGAAATCGTATCGAGCCGGTTCACGATGTCGCGGATCTCGTTGGTGATCTCGCGGCCGTACTCCTCGTCCTTGACCAGCTTGGGAAGCAGGGCGTCGCTCTTCTCCAGGTCGGCCGTAAAACCTTGCAGATCCCGCGCCACTTGATTCAAAGATGCCAGCGTCTGATCGAATTGCGTCTTGGTGGCGGGGTCGTTCAGCAGCCCGGGCAGCAGGCCGGGGCCGGTCTGGGCGCTGGCGAGCAGGCCATTCAGGCGGTCGAGCGACTGCGTGAGCTGGTCGGCCATGGCGCGGTCGTTGAGCAGCCGCGGCAGCGGGCCGTCGCCGGTCTCGATCTTGTTGGCGATGCGCTGCAAGGTCTCCGAGGTGCCGATCAGAGAATTCTTGAGCCGCTCGCCGGACGGCGAGTTCGACGTCAGCTCGCCGAGCAACCCTTCGCCGCGCTCCATGCGGCCGAGGATGTCGGAGAGCGAGGCGGAGATCTCGACCACGTTATCCATCACGTCCTCGCCCGAGGCGAGCAGGGCGTCGAACCGGTCGAGCGAGCGCGCCAGCTTGTCGGCCATGGCGCGGTCGTTGAGCAGCCGCCCGATCGGCCCCTGGCCGGTGTCGACCTTGTCGGCGATGCGCTGCATGGACTCGGCCGTGCCGACGAGAGAGCCGCGCAGGCGCCGGCCGCTCTCGGAGTCCGAGGTCAGCTCGCCGAGCAACCCTTCGCCGCGCTCCATGCGGCCGAGGATCACCGACAGCGAGTGGGAGATCTCGACCACGTTGTCCATCACGTCCTCCCCCGAGGAGAGGAGCGCGTCGACGTTGGTCGGCTGGGCGGCGGGGATCTGCCCCTCGTCGGGGATCACCGGCAGCTGCGGCGAGCCGGTCGAGATCTCGAGGAACTTGTCGCCGAGCAGGCCGAGCGTCTTGATCCGCGCCTGC
>DATAHG010000394.1:0-2142 GCA_036263295.1 Thermoanaerobaculia bacterium
ACTGAGGTAGTCGCGGTTCATCCGGGCGATGAAGTCGATCGAGATGCCCTTCGGGCAGACGGCTTCGCAGGCGGCGAAGTTGGAGCAGGCTCCGAAGCCCTCCTTCTCCATCGCCTCGACCATGGAGAGGGCGCGGTCGTAGCGCTCGGGCTGACCCTGCGGGAGCAGGTTCAGGTGCGAGACCTTGGCCGAGGTGAAGAGCTGGGCGGCGCCGTTCGGGCACTGGGCCACGCACGCGCCGCAGCCGATGCACTCGGCGGCGTCGAAGGCGCGGTCGGCGATCGCCTTCGGCACCGGGGTCAGGTTCGCCTCCGGCGCGCTGCCGGTCGCGACCGAGATGTAGCCGCCGGACGACACGATGCGGTCGAAGGAGCTGCGGTTCACCATCAGGTCCTTGACCACCGGGAACGCCCTGGAGCGCCAGGGCTCCAGGTAGAGCACGTCGCCGGTCTTGAAGTGCCGCATGTGGAGCTGGCAGACCGTGGTGCGCGGCATCGGGCCGTGCGCCTCGCCGTTGATCATGAAGCCGCAGGAGCCGCAGATGCCTTCGCGGCAGTCGTGGTCGAAAGCGATCGGCTCCTCGCCCTGCGCCCCGATCTGCTCGTTGACGACGTCCAGCATCTCCAGGAAGGAGCTGTGCTCGTTGATGCCCTTCGCCTCGTACTTGACCATGCGCCCCGGGGCATCGGGTCCGGTCTGGCGCCAGACGTAGAGTGTGAGGTCCATTACTTGTAACTCCTCCGGGTCAGCTCCACGAACTCGAACTCGAGCGGCTCCTTGTGGAGGGTCGGAGCCTTGCCCTCCCCGCCCCATTCCCAGGAGGCGACGTAGGTGTAGTCGTCGTCGTTGCGGAGCGCCTCGCCGTCGGGGGTCTGGTGCTCTTCGCGGAAATGGCCGCCGCACGATTCATCGCGGTCCAGGGCGTCCCGGCACATCAGCTCGGCCAGCTCGAAGTAGTCCGCCACCCGCATCGCCCGCTCGAGCTCCTGGTTCACATGATCGACGCCGCCGTTGATCCGGAGGTTCTGGTAGAACTCCTCGCGCAACGCCGGGATCTTGGTGAGAGCGGTCCGCAGCCCCTCGGCCGTGCGGGCGATGCCGCAGTAGTCCCAGGTGAGGCGGCCGAGCTCGCGATGGAAGGAGTCGGCGCTGCGGCTCCCCTTGATCGAGGTGAGCCGTTGAATGCGCGCCGCCACCGCGGCCTCGGTCGCCCGGAAGGCTTCGCGGTCGGTCGAGATCGACTCGCCCAGGTGGGAGGACAGGTAGTTGCTCAGGGTGTAGGGGATCACGAAGTAGCCGTCGGCCAGGCCCTGCATCAGCGCGCTGGCGCCGAGCCGGTTGGCGCCGTGGTCGGAGAAGTTGGCCTCTCCGAGGGCGAACAGGCCGTCGATCGTGGTCATCAGGTTGTAGTCCACCCACAGGCCGCCCATGGTGTAGTGCGGCGCCGGGTAGATCCGCATCGGCACCTTGTAGGGGTCCTCGCCGGTGATCTTGTCGTACATCTCGAAGAGGTTGCCGTAGCGCTCGGCGATGGTCGCCTTGCCGAAGCGGGCGATCGACTGGGCGAAGTCGAGGTAGACGCCGTTCTTCTGCTCGCCGACGCCGCGCCCCTCGTCCACCACGGACTTGGCGTTGCGGGCCGCGACGTCGCGCGGCACGAGGTTGCCGAAGGCCGGGTATTTGCGCTCCAGGTAGTAGTCGCGCTCGTTTTCGGGGATGCGGTCGGGCGGCCGGGTGTCCTGCGGGTTGAGCGGCACCCAGATGCGGCCGTCGTTGCGCAGCGATTCGCTCATCAGGGTGAGCTTGGACTGGTAGTCGCCCGAGGCCGGGATGCAGGTCGGGTGGATCTGCGTGAAGCAGGGGTTCGAGAACAGGGCGCCGCGGCGGTGGGCCCGCCAGGCGGCGGTGACGTTCGAGCCCTTCGCGTTGGTCGACAGGTAGTAGACGTTGCTGTAGCCGCCGGTCGCCATCAGCACGGCGTGGCCGGCGTGGCTCTCGATACGGCCGGTGACCAGGTCGCGGACCACGATGCCGACGGCGCGGCCGTCTTCCACCACCACGTCGAGCATCTCGGTGCGCGGGTACATGCGGACCCGCCCCGCCGCGATCTCCTTGCACAGGGCCTGGTAGGCGCCGAGCAGG
>DATAHG010000395.1:0-1559 GCA_036263295.1 Thermoanaerobaculia bacterium
ACCAGGGCGTCGACGCCCCCCTCCCGCAGGCGCGGCAGATCGATATGGCGGTCCGTCCGCCGCTTTGACAGATCGACGGGGGAGCCCCAGAGCTGCATGGGGACGTCGGTGTGCCCGTCGAGGACCAGGCAGTCGTCGTGAAAGCTCATGGCCGCCTAGTTTAATCTCCCGCGGAATTTCCTCGCCCTCTTGAGCGCTTATACCGGCCGAGAGCTCACAGCCATTGCCAACCCGGCGCGGTCTGCGATAGGCTCTCGCGTTCTCGGAACCAGTCCGGGAACCCCCGAACAGTCCCTCCCCTCAAGGCGCGTCTCATACAGCGGACGTCAGCCGGGGAGAGAAGGAAGGATCGAAACGTGAAGAACGACATCCATCCCACTCGCCACATGGTGACCGTGGTCTGCGCTTGCGGCAACACCTTCGATACGCACTCGACGAAGGATGAGCTGCGCCTCGAGATCTGCGGCTCCTGCCATCCCTTCTTCTCTGGCAAGGAGCGGCTGATCGACACCGCCGGCCGCGTCGAGCGCTTCAAGAAGCGGTACGGCGCCAAGACCGCCTAGCGCCTCCCCCCTCCGCCGGTTAGCAGGAGCCGAAGGCATGAAGCCGAGCGGGAGTCCAGCGGGCGCAAGCCCGGAACCGGAAAAAGAGCTGCTGGTGGGCGGTCAGGCGCTGATCGAAGGCGTCCTGATGCGCTCACCGGGAGCCTTTGGCATTGCCGTGCGCCGTCCCGACGGCTCGCTGGCCCTTCAACGCGGCAAGGTCACGAGCCCCGCCGCCCGTTACCCGGTGCTGAAGCTGCCGGTGTTGCGGGGCGGGGTCGTCCTGTTCCAGTCGCTTTTCCTGGGCATCCGGGCGCTCAATTTCTCGGCGACGGAAGCGTCGGCTGCCGACGCGCCGGCCGCCGGGGTGGCTGGAATCGGCCCCGAAAATCCGGCAGACCCCACCGCCCCCGGCCTCGAGAAGGGCGCCGATTCGTCCTCCTGGGCGATCGCCGGCTCGATGGCGCTGGGCCTGGGCATGGGCGCCGTGCTCTTCCTGCTGCTGCCGCTCTGGCTCACCCAGCTCGCCGAGCGCCATCTCTTCGGCCCGATGAGCGGCCTCGGCTTCAATCTGGTGGACGGCGGCCTGCGGGCCCTGTTCTTCCTGGCCTATCTGCTGATCATCGCGCGCCAGAAGGAGATCCACCGGGTGTTCATGTATCACGGCGCCGAGCACAAGGTCGTCTTCGCCCAGGAGGAGGGGGGGCCCCTCACCGTCGAGAAGGCGCGCCGCCAGAGCCGGCTCCACCCGCGCTGCGGCACGAGCTTCCTGCTCTTCGTGGTGCTGATCTCGATCCTGGTCTTCGCGCTGATCCCGAAGACCGCGCCGTTCCTGGTCAAGCTCGGCGGACGGCTCCTCCTGGTGCCGGTGGTGGCCGGGGTGTCCTACGAGGTGCTGCGCCTGACGGCGCGCCGCCGCGCCGCCCCGCTGTTCGCCGCCCTGGTCTTCCCGGGGCTGATGCTCCAGAAGATCACCACCCAGGAGCCGACCGACGACATGCTCGAAGTCGCCATCGC
>DATAHG010000396.1:0-5305 GCA_036263295.1 Thermoanaerobaculia bacterium
CGACCGCGTCCTCATCTACCGCGGCCCGATCCTGCGCGCCTGCGACAGCCGCCGCGACGTGATCCGCGAGGTGCGGGAGACCGTCATCCACGAGCTGGGGCATCACTTCGGGCTGGACGAGGACGACATGCCCTTCTAGGGCCCGCCACCGCCAACAAAGCGTGACGACTCGCCGGGACTTTGTGACGGCTCATCCCCATGTCGTCACAGAGTATCGAGACGTTGTCACGGAGTCCCCCCGCTTCGTGACGTCTTCTTCCTGTTTTCCTGTTGCGTCACATTGCCTCGCCGCGTCGTCACGGCATCTCTCCACCTTGTGACGGCTCAGGCTCATGTCGTGACGTTGGCAGCTCATGTTGTCACGATGTCTCTCCGCGTTGTCACGTTGTCTCCATGCGCCGTGACAAAATGAGTCGGTGTTGTCACTTCGCATCCATGAGTTGCGACGATCTCCCTCCATTTCATCCCGAAGTCTCGCCGCTTTGTCACGCCGCATCGGCGATTCGTCATGATGTCTCTACACGTTGTTACGTTCTATCGATGAGTCGACACGTTCTTTGAAGCTTCCGTCACGTTGTCTCGAGGGTCCGTGACAACGTCTCTCTGTTTGGTCACGCTTCCCCGCTACAATCCCCCCGTGCGCCGCTCCCGCCAGCGCCTCCTCCTGCTGATCCTGGCCTTGCCGGTCCTGGTCTTCGCCTCGGCCGTGGCCTACATGGCCGGCATGTATCTGCTCGAAGGCCAGCCGCGCAACTTCTGGCAGGCCGTCGAGTGGGCGTCGGAGACCCTCACCACCACCGGCTACGGGAAGGACAACGGCTGGCGCCATCCGTTGATGGTGATCCTGGTGATGGTGGTCCAGTTCATCGGCGTCTTCCTGGTCTACCTGATCTTCCCGATCTACCTGATCCCCTTTCTCGAAGAGCGCTTCGAGACCCGCCTGCCGCAGGAGGCGCCGAAGGACCTCGAGGACCACGCCCTGATCTTCCGTTATGGTCCGGCGGTCGAGTCGCTGCTCGACGAGCTGGCCGGGGCCGGGGTGCCGACCCTGGTGCTCGAAGGGGATGACGCGCGGGCCCGCCGGCTGTCCGAGGCGGGGCAGCGGGTGTGCCACCGCGACCTCGGCCGCGCCGCGCTGCAGGCCGCCCGCCTCGACCGCGCCCGGGCGCTGATCGCCAACGGCAGCGACGACGAGAATGCCGAGCTGATCCTGTCGGCCCGCCAGCTCGGCTTCCGGAAGCCGATCCTCGCCCTGGTGGAGGAGCCCTACCACCGCCGGCCGATGATGCTCGCCGGGGCGACCGCCGTGTTCACCCCTCGCCACATCCTGGGCGCCGCCCTGGCGGCGCGCGCCTCGGCCCGCATCAATCCGCGGGTGGCCGGGGTGCAGCAGCTCGGGCGCAACCTGGAAGTGGCGGAGATCCGGATCCACCGCGACAGCCCGCTCGCCGGCCACCGGCTCGACGAGGGGGCGATCGGCCACCGCACCGGGGCCACCGTGATCGGCCAGTGGATCGGCGGCGAGCTGGTGGTGCCGGACGGCGCCGGCCTCGAGCTGCGGCCGGAGGGGATCCTGGTCGTGGTCGGCAGCCACGAGAGCATCGACCGGCTGCAGGAGCTGGCCGGCGGCGCGGTGCTGCTGCGCCGCGACGGCCCCTTCGTGGTCGGCGGGGCGGGCGAGGTGGGGAGCAAGGTGGCCGAGCTGCTGCGCGCGGTGGGGGAGGAGGTGCTGATCCTCGACCGGAACGGCGGCGAGGGGGTCCTGCAGGGGGACGTGCTCGACATCCCGACCCTGGAGAAGGCGGGGGTGCGCGACGCCCAGGCGGTCATCCTGGCCCTCGACACCGACAGCGCCACGCTTTTCGCGACCGTCATCTTGAAAGACCTGGCGCCCGACGTGCCGGTGATCGCCCGCGTCAACCAGGCCGAGAACGTCGAGCGCATCCACCTGGCCGGCGCCGACTTCGCCCTGTCGATCAGCCAGGTCTCCGGCCAGATGCTGGCCAAGAAGCTGCTCGGCGAGGAGGCCGTCCTGGTGGACCCGCAGCTCAAGGTCCAGCGGGTCTCCCCGGAAGGGCTCCTCGGGCGCCACCCCGCCGAGCTGGGGATCCGCGAGCGCACCGGCTGCTCGGTGGTGGCGGTCGAGCGCGGCAACGAGGTGGTGACCGAGCTCGGCGCGGATTTCCGCTTCGAGCCCTCCGATACGGTCTATGTCTGCGGCACCGGCCTGGCGATCCGCCGATTCGGGGAGGCGTTCGGGAAGGGGTAGGGACTGGTGCAGCCGGCGTTCCGCCGGCGATCTATTTCAAATGCCGGCAAGATGCCGGCGCTCCCAGCAGCGGAATCTCGATTCGAACGGACTCAGCAAGATCCTCACCGTTGCGGCTCCCCTCTTCATTGCCGCTTCTTGCCCCGGGATAGGGGAACGCCTGCGCAGGGGTATGCCGCTGCTGGGAGCGCCGGCATCTTGCCGGCATTTGAAAATAAGTTGCCGGCTGGAAGCCGGCGTTCCCAGTGCCGTTATACCCCGTCCGGTTTGACGGGGTCAGAAGCACCCCTTCTAGCATGACCAAAAACCACGCGGAGGCTGCCTGGGCCGAGGGGGAAGAGGGCCTCTCGATCGACGCCCTGCGCCGGTTCCTCCGCGATCGCCTGCCGGAGCACATGGTGCCGTCGTTCTTCGTCCTCCTGGAGGACCTGCCGCTCACCCCGAACGGCAAGATCGACCGGCGCGCGCTGGAGCTGGTGGGGGCCGAAGGGTTCGTCAGGAGGGACGGCGACGCGCCGGCCACGCCGGTCGAGGAGATCCTGGCGGGGCTCTGGTCCGAGGTGCTCGGGATCCCGCGGCCGGCGCGGCACGACAGCTTCTTCGATCTCGGCGGGCACTCGCTGCTGGCGACCCAGGTGCATTCGCGGATGCGCGCCGCCTTCGGCGTCGAGATCCCCCTGCGGCTGCTGTTCGAGGAGCCCACCCTGGCCGCCCTCGGCGCCGCGGTCGAGCGCGCCCTTGCGGCCGGGGATGCCGGCGCCGCCAATGCCGCTGGCAGCGCCCCGCCGATCGAGCCGCGCCCCCCGGGCGATGACACGGAGCTGCCGCTGTCCTTCGCCCAGCAGCGCCTCTGGTTCCTCGCCCAGCTCGACCCGGCGAGCCCGGCCTACAACGTCCCCATCGCCCTGCGCTTCTCCGGCCGGCTCGACCGCGGCGCCCTGGCCGCCTGCCTGACCGCGGTGGCCGCCCGCCACGAGGCCCTGCGCACCACCTTCGTGCCGAGCGCGGACGACCCCGGCCGGCCGGTGCAGCGCATCGCCCCGCCGGTGCCGGTGCCGCTGCCGCTGGTGGACCTCGCCGGCCTGCCGGACCCCGAGCCCGAGGCCCGGCGCCTGGCGCTCGAGGAGGAGCTGCGGCCGTTCGACCTGACCCGCGGGCCGCTCCTGCGCTCGACCCTCCTGGGACTGGGGGAGGACGACCACGCCATCCTCTTCAATCTCCATCACATCATCAGCGACGGCTGGTCCACCGGCGTCCTGGTGAGCGAGGTGGCGGCCCTCTACGGCGCCTTCCTGGAAGGCCGGCCTTCGCCGCTGCCGCCGCTGCCGGTGCAATACGCCGACTTCGCGCGCTGGCAGCGCACGTGGCTCCAGGGGGAGGCGCTGCGCGCGCAGATCGCCTTCTGGCGCGAGCGGCTGGCCGGGGCGCCGCCGGCCCTGGAGATCCCGGCGGACCGGCCGCGGCCGGCGGCGCCGACCGGCCAGGGGGGCGTGCGCCGGCCGCACCTCTCGCGCGCCATCACGGACGGCCTCAACGCCTACGCCCGGCGCCACGGTGTCACCCTGTTCATGGTCCTGCTGGCGGGGTGGAAGTCCCTGCTTCATCGGTTGACCGGCGAGACCGACCTGCTGATCGGCTCGCCGATCGCCAACCGTACCCGGCCCGAGATCGAGGGGCTGATCGGCTTCTTCGTCAACACCCTGGTCCTGCGGACCGACCTCTCGGGAGGGCCGTCCTTTCGCGAAGCGGTCGGCCGGGTGCGCGAGACGGCGCTCGCCGCCTACGCTCACCAGGATCTCCCGTTCGAGCGCCTGGTCGAGGTGCTGGTGCCGGAGCGCAGCCTCGCCCGCACCCCCTTCTTCCAGGTCATGGTGGCGCTGCAGAACGCGCCGCAGGGGGACCTCACCCTGCCCGGCCTCACCCTGGCGGCTCTGCCGGTCGAGGGGAAGACGGCCAAGTTCGACATCACCCTGGAGCTGTACGAGGCGCCGGACGGCATCCGTGGCCGCTGCGAGTACAGCTCGGACCTGTTCGACGGCCCGACCCTCGACCGCCTGCTGGGGCAGTGGGCGGTCCTCCTGGAAGGCGCCCTGGCCGACCCCCGGCAGCCGCTGGCGGCTCTGCCGCTGCTCCCGGAGGCCGAACGGCATCAGACGCTGGTCGAGTGGAACGCGCCGGCCTGGACGGCTGCTCCCGACGAGCCAGTCCACCGCCGTTTCCTGGCGGAGGCCGCCCGGACGCCGGAGCGGGTGGCCGTGATCGCGGCTGGGGAAACGGTCACGTATGGAGAGATCGCGGACCGGGCGCTCCGGCTGGCCGCACGGCTACGGGGGCTGGGGGTGGGGGCGGATGTGCCGGTCGGGGTGTTCCTGCCCCGAGGGGCCGGGCTGCTTGCGGCGATGGTGGGGGTCTGGGAGGCCGGGGGGGCGTACCTGCCGCTCGACCCGGCCTATCCGCGCGAGCGGCTGGCTTTCATGCTGGCGGACACGGGGGCGCCGGTGGTGGTGACCGAGGCGGGCCTGGTGGAGGAGCTGGCGCCGCATCCGGGCAAACTGGTTCTTCTAGAGGAAAACGCGGCTGGGAGCGCCGGCGTCCCGCCGGCAATTGATTTCATAGGCCGGCAAGATGCCGGCGCTCCCAGCCGCGGTATCTCGGGGAGCGCGGTTCATCCCGAGACCCTGTCCTATGTCGTTTACACGTCGGGCTCCACCGGCCGCCCCAAGGGCATCGCCCTGCCGCACCGGGTGCTCTCGACCCTGATCGACTGGCAGCTCGGCGACTGGGCGCTCCCTCCGGGGACTGGCGTGCGCACCCTGATGTTCGCCTCTCCGAGCTTCGACGCCTCCCTCCACGAGTCCCTCGCCACCCTGCTCGCCGGAGGCACCCTGGTGGTGGCCACCGAGGAGCACCGGCGCGACCCCGAGAGTCTGCTGCGCTGGATGATCGAGGCCCGGGTGGAGCGCTTCTTCCTACCCTTCGTGGCTTTCCAACAGCTAGCCGAAGTGGCGGCGCGCGACGGGCTGGCCCCGGAGCTGG
>DATAHG010000397.1:0-1849 GCA_036263295.1 Thermoanaerobaculia bacterium
GCTCCGCCGCGAAAATCAGGTTGCGCCGCTGCGGAGCCGGAGCCCAGAGCTTCCGGTCTCCTTTGAATATCAACTTTCTTTTGCGAGCGACGCCATGCCCAAGGATCCCACAGGCGAATTTGCCTCTCCGGCCGCCTCCGCGGTCGCCGGGGGCGCCGCCCCGGCCGCAGCCAGCTTTCCGCAGACCGGCTTTTTCGGACACCCCCGCGGTCTCGCCACCCTGTTCTTCACCGAATTCTGGGAACGCTTCAGCTACTATGGGATGAGGGCTCTCCTCATCCTCTACATGACCGCGGCGATCGCCGAGGGCGGCCTGGGTTTCGATGCGGCGCGGGCCGGGTCGATCTACGGCCTCTACACCGCGGCCGTCTACCTGCTGGCCCTGCCCGGTGGCTGGATCGCCGACCGTCTCCTGGGGCAGCGGCGCTCGGTGCTCATCGGCGGCATCATCATCGCGGCCGGCCATTTCAGCCTCGCCTTCCATGGGCTCAACACCTTCTTTCTCGGTCTCGTCCTCATCGTGGTCGGTACGGGCTTCCTCAAGCCCAACGTCAGCACCATGGTGGGCGAGCTGTATCCGGAAGGGGGGGCGCGGCGAGACGCTGGCTTCTCGGTCTTCTACATGGGGATCAACCTGGGGGCCTTCGTCGCCCCTCTGGTCTGCGGACCACTTGGAGAGAAGGTCAACTGGCACGTCGGCTTCGCCGCGGCTGGCGTCGGCATGGTGCTCGGCGTGATCCAGTACTCGCTCGGCGGCAAGTATCTCGGCACGGCGGGTCTGCTGCCAAATGCTGGAGGCGATCCGGCCTCCACCAAGAACGCCAAGATCGCCCTGGCCGTGTTCGGCGCCGTGATCGTGGGGATCGTGGCGCTGGTGTGGACCGGCTCGTTGCCGATCTCGGTCGAGCGGCTCGCCAACTTTTCCGGAATCGTGATCGTCTCCCTCGCCCTCCTCTTCCTGATCTCTCAGCTCGTGGCCGGCGGCCTGAATCCGATTGAGAAGAAGCGGTTCCTCGTCATCTTTATCCTCTTCATTTTCTCGGCGCTGTTCTGGTCCGGCTTCGAGCAGGCGGGCTCTTCGCTCAACCTGTTCGCCGACCGCAACACTGACCGGGATATCTTCAACTGGAACACTCCGGCGAGCGTCCTCCAGGCGGTCAACCCGCTGCTCATCATCTGCCTGGCGCCGGTCTTCGCCTGGCTCTGGCTGTTCCTCGCGGGCCGCGGCAAGGAGCCCTCCAGCCCGGCCAAGTTCTCGATGGGGCTGATCCTGCTCGGCCTCGGTTTTGCGGTGATGTCCTGGGCCTCGGTGCTCGCCGCCAACGGCCATCTGGTCAGCCCGCTCTGGCTGACCCTCACCTACTTCTTGCACACCTGCGGCGAGCTGTGCCTGTCGCCGGTCGGCCTGTCGACCGTCACCAAGCTGGCGCCGCACCGCAAGGTCGGCCAGATGATGGGCGTCTGGTTCATGTCGATCTCGCTCGGCAACCTGATCGCCGGCCTGGTCGCGGGCAAGTTCGAGACGCTGCCGCTGCCCCAGCTCTTCGGGGCGGTCTTCGCCACCACCGCGGGCGCGGGCCTGATCCTCGCCCTGCTCGTGAAGCCGATCCGCCGCCTGATGGGCGGGGTCAATTAGAGGAGGGGTGGAATGAGTCAGGCGATCGCGATGCCCCATCCCGGGGCCGTAGGAGAGAAGCACCCGAAAGGCCTGTACATCCTGTTCCTGACCGAGATGTGGGAGCGCTTCAGCTTCTACACGGTCGGCGGCATGTGGGCCCTCTACGTCCAGAACCAGCAGCAGGGCTTCGGCTGGTCGCAGGACCAGGCGACGGGCATCTGGTCCTACTAC
>DATAHG010000398.1:0-4518 GCA_036263295.1 Thermoanaerobaculia bacterium
CACGATGCGGTTGGCCTCCAGCATGTCCTCCAGCTTGCCGGTGTCCTTCCACCAGCCGCGGACGATGTGGGGGTGGACGTCGAGGCCGCGGTCGATCAGGTCCTGGATGGCGTCGGTGATCTCCAGCTCGCCGCGGGCGGAGGGCTTGATCCGCCGCACCGACTCGAAGATGCGGGCGTCGAACATGTAGACGCCCACGAGGGCCAGGTTGCTCTTCGGCTCCCTGGGTTTTTCGACCAGGCGGCGGACCTTCCCCTCGGGGGTCAGCTCGGCGACGCCGAACTGCTCCGGATCGGGGACCTCGGCGAGCAGGATCTCGGAATTGCAGCCGAGCTCCTGGAACTCCGAGACCAGCGCGGCGATGCCGCCGGCGATCAGGTTGTCGCCCAGGTACATGACGAACGGGGAGCCGCGGAGGAACTCCTCGGAGATCAGGACGGCGTGGGCGAGACCGAGGGGGGCCTCCTGCGGGATGTAGGTGACGCGCGCCCCGAAGCGGGAGCCGTCGCCGACCGCCGCGCGGATCTCCTCGCGGGTTTCGCCCACCACGATGCCGATGTCGGTGATGCCGGCCGCCACGATCGATTCGATGGCGAAGAACAGCACCGGTTTGTTGGCGACCGGCACGAGCTGCTTGGCCGAGGTGTAGGTCAGGGGACGAAGGCGGGTTCCCTTGCCCCCGGAAAGAATCAGGCCCTTCATGGGTGTTGTCTCTGCTCCTGCGATCGGCAGGCGCGGGCCCGCAGGGGGCCCGCGCGGAATTGATCGGGTCTGGGCTGCGGCGCCGACTAGGGCTCCTGTGTCGAGCTGCGGCTGGTCAGGTCGAGGAACGTCCCGACGTTCTTGAGCGTCAGGGACAGTCGCAAGTCCTTGTCGCGGAAGGTCGGGCCGACGCCGGCCCGGAAGTCCCGCAGCTCCAGGCGCAGGCCGTAGCACTGGGAGAGCCAGTTGAGGACGTAGCGCTGCTGCTGGAGCAGCTTCTGCTCGATGTCGTAGTTGACCTGCCCTTCCAGGCGGAGCTTGCGGGGCAGGATGTCGAAGCCGCCGTTGACCCGGAGCTGGTTGAACAGCGTCTGGTCGACCTCCGGGCGGTAGCGCGTGAACCAGGTCAGGCCGGCGTAGGTGTTGCGCTTGAAGGTGTAGTTGGCCGACAGCTCGGTGGACTGCAGGCCGCTGAACAGCGTGTCGTAGGAGGCCACGGCGCGCAGCGAGGTGCCGGCGCTGGGGTTCCAGCGCACCAGGGCCTCCAGCGGGCCGGCGCTGGTGGTGAGCGCGCGGTCCGACGAGAACTGCAGCGGCTGGGTCTCGTCGAAGCTGTAGGAGCGCGCCAGCTCGATGCTGAGCACCTCGCGGGCGCTCTGCTTCTCGTCCTTGGGCTTGGCGAGGATGCGGTTGACCAGCGCGAACCGGCCGCTGTTGGTGCTGAAGGCGCGGTCCACCTCGTCGAACAGCGGCACCTGCTCGGCCTCGTCGAAATCCCCCTGGTAGGTGTAGGTCCAGCGGGGCTCGATGACGTGCTTGAGCTTGCTGAAGCCGAACGACTGTCCCCCGAAGATGCGGGAGAACGACGGGCCAATGATCTGGGCGCTGCCGAACGGCAGGGTGCGGGTGATCGCCTCGCCGGTCGAGCCGGGCGCCGCGGGGTCGGTGCTGAGGCTGTCGCCCCAATAGGTGAAGCGGCCGCCGCCGGCCACCGTCAGGTTGAGCCAGGGGAAGGAGCGGATCGGCAGCGAGAGCTGCGGAAAGGCGTCCACGCGGCCGTACTGATTGGTATAGCTGCCCGGCCGGTCGAGGTCGAGGTAGGAGGCCGAGCCCTGGAACTGGGCGTAGAGCGGCGTCTTGCCGAGGCGCGTCGAGCGCAGGCGGTATTCGACCTCGGGCAGCTTGCGCTGATTGACCGAGGACTCGCGGGTGATGAACGTCTCGCGGTCGTTGAGCAGGACGTTCAGCAGGTGCGGACCCCAGTTGCCCGACAGGAACGCCCGGCTGTCGATGAAGCGCAGGGTGTTGCGGTCGAAGTCGCGCTCGAAGTCGCGGAAGAACTCGAAGTCCGAATAGTCCTGGTACTGGACGCCGCCGCGCATGCCGCGCGGCAGGTCGGTCGTGGTGGTGTTCCACTCCATCTTCCAGCGCCATTCGTTCTGGTCCGGCAGGGCTTCGGGGTCGCGGATGAAATAGCCGACCACGGTGCCCTGGGTGCCGGCGCTCGGGCGGTAGCGGAACTCGTCGCCGATGCCGAGGAAGCCCTCGGTGTAGGCATCGACGTGGAACGTGGTGTCGTAGCTCCGGCCCAGGGTCTGAAAGTAGGCCATGCCGAGCGAGAGGCCGCGGCGGTCGGAGTATCCGATATTCGGGACCAGCAGGCCGGACGAGCGCTCGGTCTTGGTCGGCCACAGGACGTAGGGCGTGTAGAAGAACGGCACGCCCTTGGCCCGGATGGTGGCGTGGCGCACGTGGGCGTAGCCGTCCATCTCGACCTGGGCCGAGCCGAGCTTGAAGCTCCAGTCCGGCGTCTTCTGGTTGCAGGAGGTGAAGACGCCGTCGGTGACCGTGTAGAGGTCGTCGCCGATCTTCGCGACCTCGGTGCCCTGGAAGTAGTAGTCCGGGTTGATCTGGGCCGTGGCGTTGCTGAGCTTGCCGGTCTTGGTGTCGAGATTGAACTCGGCGGTGTCGCCGGTCAGGCGGCGCGGCCCCTGGTCGAGGATGACGTCGCCGCGCGCGTTGACGACCTTGGTGTTGAGGTCGATCTCGGCTTCCTGGGCCTCGATCTCGATGTCCTGGTAGCGGATCTTCACGCCGCCGGTGAGGACGGCGTAGTCGTCCCGCTTGTACTCCAGGTTGCCGGCGCTGCCGGCGGCGCTGCCGCCGCCCTGGTCGGCCGGGAACTTGAGCTGGAAGTTGATGCGGTCCAGGGTCGCCCCGGGCACGTTGGCCGGCACCGACGGGGTCGGCGCGTTGGGCGGCGTGGCCGGCTCGCCGGTGGTCTGCGGCAGCGCGCCGGGGATGTCCTCGCCGGGCTGCGGGGTCGGCTGCTCCGGGGTGCCCTCGGCCGCCGGCTGCTGCGCCGGGGTGTCGGCGGGCTGGGGCTGCGCCGGCTGCACCACCGGCAGCGGCTCCGGCGGATTGGCGGACGCGTCCGGGGACGCCGCCGGAGTTGCCGGGGCCGCCGGCTCGGCCGGAGCGGCCGGAGTCTGGGCGGCCGGGGGCTGGGCGGTCTGGGCGCCCTGGGACAGGGCGACCGCCCCGGTGAAAACCAGGCAGAGAGCCAACGTCAGACCGGACAGGAAGCGGCGGGAATCGTCGTGCATGAGTGCGCGTCAGTCTAACCGCTCGATCACCATCGCGGTAGCCTCCCCGCCGCCGATGCAGATGGCGGCGCAGCCCAGGCGGGCGTCGCGCTCCCGCAGGGCGTGCAGCAGGGTGACCAGGATGCGGGCGCCGGAGGCGCCGATCGGATGGCCGAGGGCCACGGCGCCGCCGCGGACGTTGATCCGCTCGGTATCGACTCCGAGGTCGCGGGAGAAGGCCATGGCGACCACGGCGAAGGCCTCGTTGACCTCCCAGAGGTCGATGTCGGCGGCCTTGAGGCCGGCCCGCTCGAGCACGGCGCGGGCGGCGGCGACCGGGGCGGTGGTGTACCACTCGGGCTTCTGGGCGATCGACGAGTGGGCCACGATGCGGGCGAGCGGCCGGCGGCCCATGCGCTTCGCTTCCGACGCGGTGGTGAGCACCAGGGCGGCGGCGCCGTCGTTGATCTTGCTGGCGTTGGCGGCGGTGACCGTGCCGTCCTTCTGGAAGGCGGGCTTGAGGCCCGACATGCGGGTGAGGTCCACCTTGAACGGCTCCTCGTCGCGGTCGATCGAGGCGGTCTCCCCCTTTTTGCGCGGCACGGCGACCGGGACGATCTCCTCGGCGAAGAGACCCTTTTCGGTCGCCTCGCGGGCGCGGCGGTAGCTCTCCAGCGAGAAGGCGTCCTGCTCCTCGCGGGTGAACTTGTATTCGGCGGCGCAGATCTCGGCGCAGTTGCCCATGTGGACGTCGTTGTAGGGGTCCCACAGGCCATCGTGGATCATCGAGTCGATCAGCTTGCCGTGGCCGAGGCGCAGGCCGTCGCGGGCGCCGAAGGCGAGATAGGGGGACTGGCTCATGCTCTCCATGCCGCCCGCCGCCACCACCTTGTAGTCGCCGCAGCGCAGGTCGTTGGCGCCGATCATGACGGCGCGCATGGCCGAGCCGCAGACCTTGTTGAGGGTGACGGCGCCGGTCGACACCGGGCAGCCGGCGGCGAGGGCGGCCTGGCGGGCCGGGGCCTGCCCCTGGCCGGCGGTGAGGACGCAACCCATGTTGACCTGCTGGACCTCTTCGGGCGTCACGCCCGCCCGCTCGATGGCCGCGGCGAGCGCGCGGGCTCCGAGGGCGTGCGCCGGGAGGCTCGCGAGCTCTCCCTGAAACGCCCCGATCGGGGTGCGCACCGCGCTCAAGATAACGACGTCGTCCATGACCTGACCTCTCTTATTT
>DATAHG010000399.1:0-1670 GCA_036263295.1 Thermoanaerobaculia bacterium
TTCAACCCTGGGACCGTTCGTCACCGCTTCCGCCCGCCCCCCGGCTTCTTCGGCCCGGCCGGCCCCCGCCGGGCCGGGGCCTTCGGAGCATCCTCTACATACGGCTGGTGCAACGTCACCGGCTTGCCGGCCGCCTTGCGCAGCCGCAGGTTGAGCATCTCCACGAAGATCGAGAACCCCATCGCGAAGTAGATGTAGCCCTTCGGGATGTGCTGGTCGAGCCCTTCGGCGATCAGCGACATGCCGATCAGCAGCAGGAAGGACAGGGCGAGCATCTTGATCGTCGGGTGGCGGGCGACGAACTCGCCGATCGGCCCCGCGGCGACCATCATCACGAGGACCGCGACCACCACCGCCGTGATCATGACCGGCAGCTCGTTGGCCATGCCGACGGCGGTGATCACGGAGTCCAGGGAGAAGACGATGTCGAGCAGGAGGATCTGAATGATGATGGAGGTGAACGAGGCGCGCGCCCGGGTGCTGGCGTCCCCCTCCTCCCCTTCGAGCCGTTCGTGGATCTCGTGGGTCGCCTTGCCGAGCAGGAACAGGCCGCCGATCAGCAGGATCAGGTCGCGGCCGGAGATCTCCTGCCCGAGGACCGTGAACAGCGGGTTGGTCAGCCGGGCGATCCAGGCCAACGAGGCGAGCAGGGCGATGCGCAGGAACATCGCGAGGCCGAGGCCGATCATGCGGGCCTTCTTCTGGCTCTCCTCGGGGAGCTTGCCGACCAGGATGGAGATGAAGATGACGTTGTCGATGCCGAGGACGATCTCCAGCACCGTCAGCGTCAGCAGCGCGATCCAGCTCTCAGGGTTGCTCAGCCATTCCATCCCTCGATCCCTCCCAGGAAAAAGGCGCCGGCTCTCCCTCCCCGGCCGGCCAGACGCGCGGGATTCTAACCCACGCCCCCGGCCCGCCCTGAAGCCCCCTCCCGGGACGTGAGATAATGCCGCAGGCCATGAGCGACACCATCACGCGCGGGATCCGGGTGCAGGTCGAGAGCTTCTACGACGAAGACCGCAGCTCTCCCCAGGAGAGCTACTACTTCTTTGCCTATCAGGTGACGATCACCAACCTGGGGGAGGAGACTGCCCAGCTCCTCAGCCGGGAGTGGACGATCACCGACGCCAACGGGCAGGAGCAGAAGGTGCAGGGTCCGGGGGTGATCGGCGAGCAGCCGGTGCTGGCGCCGGGGGACAGCTTCGAGTACACGAGCTTCTGCCCGCTCTCGACCCCGGTCGGCACCATGCACGGCTCGTATCGCATGATGACCGGCGCCGGCGACAGCTTCGACGCCGAGATCGCGCCGTTCTCGCTGGCCGTTCCCAATTCCGTCAATTAGTCCTGCTCTGGCTCACTGCTTGCACCCTCCGGCGGCCGGGGGTAGCCACCATGCCGAGCCGTCCGAAGCCCGCGCCCAGGAAGCCGTCCGCGAAGAAGAAAGCGCCTCCTCCAGAAGAAGCCGAGCACCACGAGGTGAGCGCCGGCGCGGTTCCGGCCGAGCGGCTGGAGGGGGACTTCCCGGACCTCGACCTGCCGGTCCGCCCGCCGTTCCCGCCGATGGAGGCGCACTCCGAGGAGAAGATCCCGGCCGGCGAGGGGTGGCTCTACGAGCCGAAGTGGGACGGCTTCCGCTGCCTCGCCTTCCGCCAGAAGGACCAGGTGGCCCT
>DATAHG010000400.1:0-6901 GCA_036263295.1 Thermoanaerobaculia bacterium
CTGTCCCGGAAAGGCCCCGCGCTAGCGGGGCCTTTTCTTTTTTGGGGGCGATCAGGCGGGAACGGGGTCCCGGCCCAACGGGCCGGCAGAACCCAGCCCAGGGCTGAGCCGAAGGCGATGCCCTGGGATCAGGCGATCCAGGCCCGGGTGGCCGGCAGCGCCATGGCGTCGATCCTGGCGGGGGAGTTCCTGAGTTGGGAGCAGTCGCTGCTGCTGGTCTTTCTGGGCGGCGTGGCCGGGCTGTTCGGCGCGGTCTTGTCGCTACGGCGGGAGGATCTGGGGTCGGTGCCGGCGGCGGAGTAGGATGTTTTTTGAGGCCCAACGGGCCGCCTTGACATAGCCCGGGGCATCGCCCCGGGTGACGGTGCGCCGTCCTCACCCGACGCCTCCCGCCCAGGGCGTTGCCCTGGGCTATGCCATCTCGGCTCTTGGGCCTGAAGACATACGCCTCGGGTAGAGGTGCAGGCACTGGGAGCGCCGGCATCTTGCCGGCATATGAAATTGATTGCCGGCTGGAAGCCGGCGCTCCCAGTGCCGTTTGACGCCACCACCCCCTGTTTCAGAACAGCATCCCAAAAAGAAAAGGCCCCGCTAGCGCGGGGCCTTTCCGGGACAGCCGGGGTAAGCCGGCTTTTTACTGGGCGGTCAGGATGACCACGGCGCGCCGGTCGTTCTCGGCGTTGCCGGTGGCCTCAGACGAGCCGCGGCCTTCCGTGACGATCCGGTTGGGGTCGATGCCGTGCCGCGTGACCAGGTAGGCCTTGACTGCCTGGGCGCGCTGCTCGCTCATCCGCTGGTTGGAGTCGGCCGAGCCGGACGCGTCCGAGTAGCCGATGACCTGGGCGCGGAGCTCCGGATCCTGCTTCATCTGGAGGGCGACCTCGTCGAGCTTCGCCTTGGCGATGTTCGACAGGCGGGCGCTCCCCGGCGTGAAGTTGACCGTCACCCGGGTCTCAGGCCGCGGCGCGGGAGCCGGCGGCGGGGGCGGCGGCGGAGCCGCTTCCGGAGCCGGAGTCGGTTCCGGCTCGGGAGCCGGCGGCGGCGGCGGCGGCGCCATCGGAGCCGCCTCCGGGGTCGCCATCCGGCCGAAGCGGGGGAAGAAGGTCAGGCCGACCAGGCCACCGATCGGGCAGTGCTCGTCGATGTCGCTGATCTGGTTCAGGTCGGTGCGCAACGCGAAGTTGAAAGCCCAGTTCGCGTCGGCGCCGAGCCAGACCCGGCCACCGGTGGTCAGGTCATAGGAATCCTCGAGGAAATCGCTGTCGGTGTAGAACGTACCGGCGACCTCGGTGATCCAGTCGAACCGGTCGGTGATCGCACCGGCGTAGCCGATGCCGGCCTTGAAGGCTTCACCGCTCAGCTCCACGCCGCCGTCGAGGTCGCCTGGATCCTCGTAACCGAGGTCGATCACCCAGTTGCGCACCCGCCAGCCGAGGTCGGCGCCGAAGCCGGTGTCCTCGGACGCAATGTCGTCATCGCCGGTCGGCAGGTCGGCGAACAGTCCGAGGGCCAGCGTCGAATCGGCACCCGCCTCGCCCAGGAGGCGAAACTTCGTGCCAAGACGGACGTTGCCCAGGCCGCTCGCGTCGGCGTCGAACCCGAGGTCGTCGCTGTCGAGGTCAAAATCCTCGTAGGGGACCGCGACGCTCACTTCCCAACGGTCGGTGAGACCGTAGCCCAGGCTGCCGCTCAGGCGGTTCCAGTCGAGGCTCAGCTCGTTGTCGCCCGGCAGCTTCAGCAGGCGGTCCCAGTTATTGTAATAAAGTCCAAAGGACCAGGTTCCCCGCGGCAAGGTATCTCCACTCGACAACGTGAAGAGACCTGTCTCGCCGGTGACGGTCGGGGCGTTGGCCTGCTCCCCAGCCGACGCCATCCCCGGCATGACAGCAACCAATGCCGCCAGGCAAAGGCTTTTCAGCTTCATCTTTTCTCCTCCGGCTTATGACCAGCGACAAAAGCGTTTGGCAGCTCCCCCTGTGCTCCTCCGGGGAACCGCCGCACTGCGGCTTCGTCGCTCGGCCTTGAATTTCCCGCTGAACGGATGTTCAGCGGTACGACTTAACCGAGATTCGTGCCTCCACTCCTTCATCCCCCTTCAAAGCCTGTGCCACAATCCCGGAGAGGAAGAATCTGTACTTTTTGAGGTGGAAAGAGGACTCGAAGCCGAGCCCCACATCGGGGATGTAGGACCCGAAATCGCTATAGACGTCCCGGTCGATCCCCACCGTACCGGCACCCGAATATACGATCCAATACCAATTTTGCCATTTGAGTCGGAGAAAGTCATAGTCGGCGTCGAGGAACCAGGGGAAAAAAAGCTCCCAGGTCATGTGCAGCTCCTCGGTACCGCGCAGTTTGTCCTTGACCCCTTTGAGGTTGTCGCGCCCGTCCAGACGGAAGAATTCACCACTGGGGATGGCAAAAAAGTCCAAGGGGCTGCGTTCTTCGCCCGGCCGCAGGGGGCGCAGGTTCTCCGGTCCCCGCTCTCCCTTGAACAGGAAGCTGCCGGCGTGGACGCGGCCGACCAGGAACACCCGCGGGGTGAGGTCGAACCGCTTGAGCGCCTCCGACTCGACTTTCACGTAGTTGAAGTCGCCGATGAGCTGCGGAAAGCCATAGGTGATGGCGGCGGTGAGGCCGGCGTCGCCGGGCCCGAAGTCCCGCAGGGCGGTGAACAGCCGCTCGTTGCGCGCCCGGCTCTCGCCGACGATCGCGTTCGAGCGCGAGTCGGAGGGCGTGCCGATCTGGTAGCCCAGGCGGACGAAGGTATTGGTGTCGGCGAGGCGCAGGATCTCGGTGTTGCCCTCTTTGTTGGAGCTGATGCGGTCCAGCTCGAACAGGGCGAACGACCGGTAGTGGTAGCTGTGCGGCCACTGCAGCAGGGTGAGGAAGCCGCGCGTGCGGTCGAAGTCGTTCGAGAAGTCCTGGACTTCCTGGAACTCGATCGAGTCGAAGGCGGTGAACTGGGTGACCTGGCGGTAGCCGTAGTAGCGGTAGCGCAGGAAGGCGGTGATGTCGCCGCTGACGAAGTTGTATTTGACCTGCCCCTCGAAGAAGGTCTTGTTGATCAGGCGGCTCACCCGCAGGTCGAGGTCCCCTTCGGGGAAGTAGAAGTCGAGCCGCGGCAGCAGGCCCTCGCGGGTGCGGGGGGGCTGGGAGCCCTCCTCGCCTTCCGGGGGCGTCGCGGGCTCCTGGGAGGGGCCCGGGGCGGCCGCGGTCGTCCCTTCGGGCACCGGCGCGCTCGGGACCGGGGCAGTTGGCGTGGGTGGGGCTTGCGGCTCGGCAGGAGGCTGATTTTGCGATGGGACCGCGGGGGCGGTCTGGGCGAGGAGACCCGGGACCGGCGCGAGGAGCAGGAGCCCGGTGAGAAGGGCGGCTCTCACCGGCTGATGATCTGGGATACCCGGTCCACGAAGGCCTTGCTCTGGTGTGGGCCCAGGGCCGCGGAGACCACTTTCTCGTGAGCGCGCACCAGGTCCAGCACCGCTTCCACCCCGCGCCCGGCTTCCATCTCGGCCTTGCTCATGCGGAAGGCTACGTCGAGATCCGCCTGCCGGGTGTGCCCGGAGAGCAGGGTGAGCGCCAGTTGCTGGATCCCGTCCGACAGGCGGGTCAGCTCCTCGTTGCTCATGCGCAGGAGGGGCTCGGTGCGCAGGCGGCCGAGGTCTTCGTTGAGCGCCACCAGCCCGGAGGTGATCAGGCCATAGAGCAGCTTGCAGACCTCGAACGGGCTCATGTTGAGGCCGATCGCGACCTCTTCGATCGAGCGGCGCTCGTCGATCTTGCAGATCAGCGCCCACTCCTGGGGAGTGAGAGAGACCGACGTGGTGGCGGCCTGGTTGGTGAACACCGGCACCAGGCGGGTCGAAGGGATCTTCTTCGACAGCACCTGCCACTCGTCGATCCGCCGGGCGGCCTCCATCAGAAGGTTGGTGTTGGACTTCTGGATGGTGGTCAGCTCGGTCTCGCGGCCGGGGGTGAAGACGAAGTCCCCCTCCGGCCAGATGGCGAGCTCGTAGACCGCCTCCTCGCCCTTGAGGTCGCCGACCTGGGCGTGGACGATCTGGCCGCCGCGCAGGAAGATCTCACCGTTCGCCTCGCCATCGCGGCGCAGCGAGAACACGCCCGTCTTCCCCGAGACGGAGACGAGTTGGATGATATCGGGGAGCGGCAGCTCTTTGAGGGAGCCCTGGAAGGCCATGGTTCGGTTGGGAATCCTCGGACTTTGCCGTTATTGCGACGGGTCGGCTGGGTGCAACGATAACACAGCCCCAGGAGCCGAGCAAGGCGGGATTCCTCCGGCCAAGCCCTGGCTTTTCAGTTATTTAGAGGTACGCAAGCCGTCGCGCAATCGGTCAAGCTTCAGGCGTTGGGCGCAGCAGAGAGCGACGGCGAGGGCATCGGTGGCGTCGGCGGCCCAGCTCTGCCGGGGGTCGGCGGCGAGGAGGAGGCGCACCATGCGGGCGACCTGCTCCTTGTCGGCGCGGCCGTTGCCGGTGACGGCGGATTTGATCTCGGCCGGGCTGTACTCGCGGATTTCGAGGCTGCGCCCGGCGAGGACGGCGAGGAGGGCTCCCCGGGCCTGCGCCAGCACGATCAGGGAGCGCGCGTTCATGCCGTGGAAGGGGGTCTCCAGCACCGCCAGGTCGGGCTGCCATTGCGTCACGAGCTGGACGGTGCGGTCGGCGAGCCAGGCCAGGCGTTGGGGCAGCTCCATGCCGCGCGGGCAGGAGAAACGCCCGGCCTCGATCGCCTTGAGCGTGGAGCCGCTCTTCTCGACCAGCCCGTAGCCGGTGTGAAGGCTGCCGGGATCGAGTCCGAGGATCCTCACGGCCGCCATCTTAGCGAAGCCGGGCCGGAATGGGTAAGTGTCTCAAAAATCAGCAGGTTTAGTGGATGTTGCGATTGACTGTCGCGGGGTGGGATGCTACAAAGGCTAGCCGTCGTATCTTGAGCAGGAGAAGCTTATGTCCTCGATCCTCGTCGTCGAGCGCGAATCCCAGGACCAGGAGCGCATCCAGGCAGCCTTGCGCGCCGAAGGCTGGAAGGTCCGGATCGTGGCCGGCGCCGATCAGGCCATGCAGGCCGCCGCGGCGGAGAGCCCGGACCTGGTGGTGGTGAGCGCCGACGTGCCCGGGGTCGAGGCCCTGGCCAGCTCGTTCAGCCGCAATGCCGGCGGTCCGGGCGTGCTCGGCATTCTGCCGCCGCTCACGGCCGGCGCCGGGGTGGGGGCGATCGAGGCCGACGACCTGCTCGCCAAGCCGTTCACCGACCAGGAGCTGCGCGATACGGTACGGCGCGCCCTGGAGACCCGCCGCCAAGCGCCCGCCGCCGCGGCGGCCTCGCTCTTCGAGGCCCCGAACCAGAAGCTGACCTCCCACGACATCTTCGGCGACGTGCTCGCCGAGATGGAGGAGGAGATGCCGCAGACGACGTTCGCGCCGCCGCCGCGTCCCCCGGCACGGCCGGTGGCGATGCCCGGCGCGGCCTGGCCGGCGCCGGCTCCCGAGGCGCCCCGTCCCGCCGCCCCGGCGCCGCCACCCGGCGCTCCCCCGGCCGCTGCGCGGGCCTCCACCCCGGCGTCGCGGTCGGATGACGAGCTCCAGCGCAAGCTCGAGCAGACCCTTTCGGGGGTGCTCGGGACGGCGGCCCCGGAGCTCAAGCCGCGTCCCCCCGCGCCCCCGGCGGCGGTGTCTCCGGCCCCGGCCCCGCCCGCCGCCCCCACGGCGGCGCCGCGCCGGCCGCCGACGCCGTCGGAGAGCGCGGTGGACGCGCTGCTCAGCAAGACCCTGGGGAACATCGATCTCGGGCCGCGCTCGCGGCCGGCTCCCCCCGCCGCAATGCCCCCGGCTGCGACGCCCCCCGCCGCGATGCCCGCCGCCGCTCCGCCCCGGACGATCGCCGACGATTTCGGGAATGTCGGCGCCACCCAGCCGATGCAGATCCCGGCGTCCCTCTGGTCCGCCGAGACGGCGCCGCCCGAGTCGGTGACGGCGACGCCGGCGCCGGTCCCGCCCGCGGCCCGCAAGAGCGGGCGCACCGGCGAAATCGATTTCGCGGAGCTGGAAGAGCTGGCCCGGCCCGGCCGCCGGCCGGAGCCCGAGCGCCCGGCGGCTCCCCCGGCCGCCGCCCCGGTTCCCCCGCCGGCCCACGTTCCCTTCCCAGGATCGCCGGGCGCCATCAGCCTGCCGATCTCGCAGGCCGAGGAGGCCGAGATGCTGTTCGATCTCGCCCCGGAGCTGCCGGAGCCGCCGCCTCTGCCGGCGGAAGAACCGGAACCGGAGCCCGAGCCGGCGCCGGAGGTCGAGGCGCCGCCGCGCAACATCAGCTTCGACGGCTCCGCCACGCAGTGGATTCCGATCGTCCCCAAGGAAGAGGGGGGTGAGGCAGGCCTACGCTTCGGCCAGTACACGCTTCTCGACCGGATCGCGGTGGGCGGCATGGCCGAGCTCTGGAAGGCCCGCATGCGCGGCGTGGAGGGCTTCCAGAAAACCGTCGCCATCAAGAAGATCCTGCCTCACATGACGGACAACTCGGACTTCATCGAGATGTTCGTCGACGAGGCGAAGCTCGCGGCCCAGCTCAGCCACCCCAACATCGTCCACATCTACGACCTGGGGCGGATCAACCGCGACTACTACATCGCCATGGAGTACGTGGACGGCAAGGACCTGCGCTCGCTGCTCAACGCGGCGCGGCGCCGCAACCTGCCGCTGCCTCCCGGCCTCGCCCTGCTGATCGCCGCCCGGCTGGCCGGGGCCCTCGACTATGCCCACCGCATGCGGGATTTCGAGGGCAACGAGATGAGCCTGGTGCACCGGGACGTCTCGCCGCAGAACGTCCTCCTGACCTACGAGGGGGACGTGAAGCTCTGCGACTTCGGGATCGCCAAGGCGGTCTC
>DATAHG010000401.1:0-3253 GCA_036263295.1 Thermoanaerobaculia bacterium
TAGGTCCAGGCCCGCTCCGGCGTGATCGGCCAGGCTCCGACCAGGGTCTGGTAGAGCAGATATTCGGCGTTGGGATCCGGCCAGGCGCCGCGGCGGTGGCGCTCGTTGCGGGCCTGCCAACGCCGCACCGCCTTCTCCCAGATCTCCGGGATTTCCGAGAGCAGGTAAAGGCGGGCCCGCACGTCCTCGCTCCGCTTGGTGTCGTGAGTCGAGCTGGCGAGCATGCCGTAAGGCCAGAGCTGCTGCGCCTCCTCGGCGGCGCGGTGGAAATCCTCGACCGAGAACCCGAACCGCCCCGGATCGCCGCCCACCTCGTTGAGCGCGACGAGACGGTGGAAGTTGTAGAACGAGGTGTCCTCCACCCCCTTCGCCATGGTGGGGCCGGTAAGCTGCTGGAAGCGCATGACCAGCTCGGCTTCAGCCTCGCCGCGGACCTCCAGCAGGAGGAGGCTCTGGAAGAAGTCGAGCAGCTCGCCGGAGAGATCGGGACGGCGCGCCCGGGCGGCTTCCACCGCCTGGCGGATGTGGGCCTCGTCCTCCGGGCTCTTCTCCCCGGTCTCGGCGCGGACGTACGAGCGATAGACCGGGAAGCAGGCCGCCACCTCGCGGATCGCCTGGCGCAGCTCGTGGCGGGTGTAGTCGCGCTGATCGCGGTGGGCTTCGCAGACCGTCAGGAAGACCTCGGCCAGGCGATTGACGTCACTCGCCAGCAGCTCGGCCAGGACCTTGTGCTTGCGATCCCAGACCATCTCGGCCCAGTCGGCGGGTTCACCGGTCAGCTCGGTGTAGATCCGGGTGAGCGGCTCCTCCCCCGCCGGGTCGACAAAGAGGCCCCCGGCCCGGTTCAAGAAGTCGTAACCGGTGGTGCCGTCGATCGGCCAGCTCGCCGGCAGGGCTTCGCCGGGCTCCAGGATCTTCTCGGCGACCAGCCAGGCCTCCGGGGCGACGGCGCGCAGGCGCTCGAAGTACCGGGCGGGGTCACGCAGGCCGTCCGGATGATCGATGCGCAGGCCGTCGAGTACGCCGCGGTGGATCCAGTCCAGCATCAGGGCGTGGGTGTCGGTGAAGACCCGCTCGTCCTCGGCGCGCAGGCCGGCCAGGGTGTGGACATCGAAGAACCGGCGGTAGCCCAGCTCGCGGCCGGCGGTGCGCCAGAAGGCCGGGCGGTAGTTCTGCCGCTCCAGCAGGTCGTGCAGACGGTCCGGGCTGGCGTTGATCTCCGCGACCACGGCGTCGATTTCGGCTGCCGCCTCGGGGTCCTCACGGCAGAGGCGGTCGAGCAACCGGCGCAGCACCTCCTTGTCGCGGTGGCGCAGAGCTGAGCTGACCCGGTCGGTGGCGGTCGCGTGCGGAAGGCGGCCGAACGACTCGGCGAGAAAGGCGAGGTCGTCCGAGCCACGGCGCTCGGCCGCCTCGGCCAGCAGGGTATCGAGCGAGCGCGGGGCGACCGGCATCCGGTGCTCGTGGTAGCGGATCTCGAAGCTCCCCCCCTCCCGCACCAGCTTCAGCTCGCCGGCATCCAGGATCCGGCCGTAGTGGTCCCCCAGGATCGGCAGCAGCACCAGATTGCGGAGGCGCGCCTGGGGCGCCTCCCAGTCCACGTCGAAATAGGAGGCGTAGCGGCTCGACGGACCGTTCTCCAGGACGTCCCACCACCAGCGGTTTCCCTTTTCGGTCACCGCCATGTGATTGGGCACGATGTCGAGCACCTGCCCCAGCCCCTTCTCCCCCAGGGTCTGGCAGAAGCGCTCGTGAGCCGCGGCGCCGCCCAGCTCCTCGTTGACCCGGGTCGGGTCGGTGACATCGTAGCCGTGGGTGCTGCCGGCCGCGGCCTGGAGATAGGGGGAGCTGTAGACGTGCGACACGCCGAGGTCGGCCAGGTAGCCGGCGACGGCGGCGGCCTCGTCGAAGCCGAATTCGGGGCGGAGCTGTAACCGGTAGGTCGAAAGCGGTCTCTGCGGCACGCCCTGCGGGGGTGCAACTTGCGAGCCACTTCTCAGGGAGCTGGCTCCGCCCGGACTGATAGAATTCCGGACTATGAGAACGCTCCGCTTTTCGACCCTCCACCTGATCGCTTTGAGCCTGCTTGCCACCCTTCCGGCCACGCCGGCCGGAGCGGCTGATTCAGGCCCTCTCGACATCTCCCTGCGCTACGTACCCCAGGAGAGCGTCGGCACCTCGGTCGCCAACCTCCCCCTGGGCATCAACGAGCGGCCGGTCACCCTCTCGATGGAGGACGGCCGCACCGGCGCCGAGGCCGCGGTCATCGGCGAGACCACCGACGACGACGACCGGGTCTGGCCGGTGCGGTCGGCCAACCTGGTCCCCTATATCAACGAGGTCCTGACCAAGACCGCCGGCGAGTGGGGGATCCGCACCGATCCGGGCGCCCCGCTGAAGCTCTCCGGCAAGCTCATGCGCTTCAAGGTCAGTGAAAGCAACAAGGCGGTGGGCTCGACCTACAACGCCGACGTGCAGGTGGGCTTTACGCTCCGGAACGCCAAGGGGCAGACCCTCTGGCAGGGCACCTCGGCGGGCGACGCCACGCGCTACGGCCGGGCGCGCAGCGCCGAAAACATGAACGAGGTCCTGAGCGACGCCCTCAAGGAGGCCTACGCCGGGCTGTTCAACGACTCCGGGCTGCAGAACGCCTGGATGGGCAACGCGAAGCCGATCGCGTCGGGCTCCAGCTCCGGCGCGGCTTCGTCCGGTGCCGGTGGGGCGATCGCGCCGCAGGCCCTCCTCGACGAGCTGGTCAAGCTCAAGAAGCAGGGCTTCACCCCGGACCTCCTGGTCGATTACGTGAACCAGAAGTCCATCAGCCCGGCGCTGTCGGCCGACGACATGGTCCGGTGGAAGAACGCCGGGATGCCCCAGGAGGTCATCAAGGCCGCCCTCGACCGCGGTCCAGCCCAGTGAAGAGGCTCCCCCTCGTCCTCCTCCTGGCGCTCGCCCTGGCCGCCGGACGCGGTCCGGCCGGGGCCGACGAGCGCCAGGGGCAGATCGTGGCCGGCAACCATGACGGCCGGCGGGTGATCCGCCCCGGCTATCTCCAGTGGCTCGCCAGCCGCGGCCTCCTCCCTGGCCCCTTCCCGCAGACCGTGGCCCTGTTCGACATCGGCTACGACGACGGCAGTGGGCCGGAGGGGAACCACCACCCCGACCTCGAAAACCCCGAGCGGCTGGTGGACGCCTGGAACTTCGTCAACAACACCCCGTTCGTGCCGGATCCGCGCGGGCACGGCACCATGGT
>DATAHG010000402.1:0-1879 GCA_036263295.1 Thermoanaerobaculia bacterium
GTTTTCAGAAGCTTGCCGCGCCGTTCAGAACCTTACCCGGCGACCGGGCAAGCTTATAATTTCCAGGGCAACGTTGCCGCGGTTTTCAGAAGCTTGCCGCGCCGTTCAGAACCTTACCCGACGACAGGGCGGGCTATCGCCCCCTCGCCCCGCCAGACTTCCGCCGATCCGAAGCCGCTCAACAGCATCCGCCCGTGCCAGATTGGCAGAGGCCCCCTCCCAGCTTCCTGCCGGAGAGCCCTCGCCTCCCCTATATAATAAGGATGGAGACGATCCCCGAGCTGACCGGCCCGTTGGGCCGGCTCCCCTGGCGCCGGGCGGGGGCGGCTTCGGCAAAACCCCGGGAACTCTTGCTTCGTATTCAGGCCCAACGGGCCGAGATGACATAGAAGCCCAGGGCAACGCCCTGGGCGGGGTGCGCTCCGCTTGAACGGCTTGACGAGAACCCCGCCCGGGGCCGCCAGGAAAGCGACCTACTTGGGACGCTGCAACGTAATGTGCACCGTGTCCTCGCCGCCGAAGATGATGTTGTAGCCGTTGGTGGTCCGCTTGGCGGCGTTCAGCCGGAACTGGTAGGCGCAGGTCGGCATCTTGGTCACCGGATAGGTGGCGCCGTCGTAGTCCACCAGGAACACTCCCCCGTTCCAGTGATGGGTCGTATTGTTGACGTGGTTCGCGTAACTGTCCGAGGCGCCCGGAGGCGGCGGGGTAACGCTGAGGTTGTGACCGAACATCGCCGCCAGCGAGTAGCTCCGCAGGTGCCCTTCGGCGTCGCTCGCCTCGATCTTCAAGCGCAATTTCCCCTTGATGAACGGCACGATCTCACAGACCTCGACCCTCGCGAAGGGGTCGCCCGGCGAGGGCGAGTGCTCGATCCCCAGGATCTTGATCACCGGCGCCGAATTGTCCACGCGGAGAGTCAGCTCGCTGTCCGGATTGAACGTGAGCGACGCCGCGGGCTGGAGCTTGCCATTGAATCCAAGAACGGTCAGCTTGTAGGTCCCGTTCGCCACCCTGGTGGTGTCCCACTGGGCGAGCAGGTCCGGGAAGATCCAGATCAGGCCGTTCTCGAGGTCGGGCAGCCTGTAGTAGTTGGTCAGCTTGGAATCGCTGAACGGTCCCATGCTGATCTTTTTCCATTGGCCCGGCTTTCCCGGCGGACCGCTCTCATAGTAGGTGTTGTAGACCGGATCGGTGAGGTCCTGAGGCGTGGCGCCGGCCTTGTGAATCAGGATCTTGTAGAACTGGACGTCGGAGGCCAGCCCGAACCAGCCGGCAATGTTGAGGGTCGAGCCGAAGGGAGCGTCCGCGTCGGCGGAGTCGGGGGTCGCGGCCGTGTCCAGACGGGCGTAGCCGGTGGCGCTGTCAATCTGGTCGACTCCGGTATTGCCGACCCGGGTGAAGATGAAGCGGTTGTCGCCCGCCTGCGGCACCGGCGGGGGTGTCAGGGTCAGCCCCTCGTCGGCCCGCAGGGTGACGGAGAGGACGTCGGCGATGTTGAAACGGGTCGCGGTGGCCGGATCTTCGTTGTAGATCACCTGCTCCACGTCGTTGATCACCTGGACCACCCGGAAGTAGACGTCCGGCCGGCCCGTCTCTGTCCAGGCAAAGCTGGCCTTGAACTTGCCGTCGAGCTCGGTTTCGACCTCCGCGACGGGAGCCAGGCGGCCGAAATGGAAGACCCGGACCTTCGCCTTGGGGATTCCGAGTTGTCCGCTCTTTTTGATGACCCGGCCTTGGATGTTGAAAGTAGGCATTGTCTATCTCCTCTGATTTCTGGTTGTGAGCCGATCACTGGCAGGCGCGGCGGATCATCGCCATGTCGCCTTCGAGGATTTCGGCCGGGATGGCGTGAAGGGGGGCCTGGGTGCCGAGCCGG
>DATAHG010000403.1:0-2946 GCA_036263295.1 Thermoanaerobaculia bacterium
CGACCAGCCGATCGGAGAATTCCTTTTCACCTCCAACCCGGCCTGCACCTTGACCGGGCAGTCGGTACTGATCGGGACGCAGGCCTATGCCGACCTCACCTCGGCCCCGGACCCGAATTTCATCATCCCGCCGATCCTGGCGCCGGGGGACGGCAAGGTCTGCTTCCTGTCCTCCGAGTCCACCCTCTGCCTGAGCTACGGCCGCTTCGAAGGCAATACCCAGGAGGGGAGCGGCACCAACGCGCCGCGCCCCGCGCCGGAAGGGATCTGCGCCCTGAAGCGCAACGCGTTCTTCAGCAGCTTTACCTCACCCAACTTCAACGCGGACTTCGCCCTGGCTGCTCCCGCCCCGCGCAACGGCGCCGGTACGACCGGCACGGTGGTGGTGCCGCCGCGGTTCGCCGATGTGCCGTCGTCCAGCCCCTTCTTCCCGTTCGTCGAGGCGCTGTTCAACGCGGGGGTGACCGGCGGCTGCGGCGGGGGAAGCTTCTGCCCCGGGACCGCCGTGACTCGCGAGCAGATGGCGGTCTTCCTGCTCACCGCCGTGGAAGGTCCGGGTTTTACGCCGCCAGCCTGCGCGGCCCAGGTGTTCAACGACGTCCCCTGCGCCAGCCCGTTCGCGCCGTGGATCAACGAGCTCGCCGCCCGCGGCATCACCGGCGGCTGCGGCGGCGGCAACTACTGCCCGGGCACTGTCGTGACTCGCGAGCAGATGGCGGTGTTCCTGATCGCGACCGCCGACGGGCCGGCCTCGACGCCCATGGACTGCGTTTCACCCCCCTTCGACGACGTGCCCTGCTCGAATCCGTTCGCCCGCTGGATCGCCGCCCTGGTCGAGCGCGGCGTGACCGGCGGCTGCGGCAACAACAACTACTGCCCCGGAAACTCGGTCACCCGCGAGCAGATGTCGGTCTTCCTCAGCACACTGTTTGATTTCCCGGTGCCCACCACCGCCTGCCCGGCCCCCTGATCGTTCAGCGTTCGGGCCGGACACCGCCCTGTTCGTCACCGCGCCCGCGACCGCCACGACTCGCGCGGCGGCGCGGGGGAGAGAGGCACGCTTTTCGCAACACTTTTGCTTCCAGATCAATGTTGTTTCTGCTTTCTGAAGTCGATCTGGAGCACCGCGATGACAGGCCGATTCATTTCGAGGTTGCTGGTCTTTCTCCTGACGGGTGTCTTTGCCGCGCTCGACGCCCATGCTTCCAATCACATAACCAAGATCGACGAGGTGATGACCGGCGCTTATGGGCGCAAGGACATCCAATTCGTCGAAATCACTTTCGAATGCGGGCAGAACCACTGGCAGAATCTCGCCCGCCTCGCCTTCTTCGACGCCGCCGACAACCGGGTGGGGGAGTACGTCTTCCCCTCCGATCCGCCCGATCCGTGTACCGCCGGAGGCAGCTCGGCGCTGATCGCGACCCAGGCTTTCGCCGATCTGGAGCTGACGCCCGCCCCGGACTTCATCATGCCGGCCGGTCTGATCGCCGACAGTGGCAAAGTCTGCTTCGAAGGGGTCGCCGAAAGCGGGGGAGTCGAGGTGAATCTTTGCCTGACCTATGGAGAATTTACCGGCGATAGCCAGCAGTCCTCGCCGCGCAACGCGCCGGCCCTGCCCGCCACCGGTATCTGCGCCCTGCAACGCGGCTTCACCGGCTTCTTCGGCGAGCCGAGCAACAACGACGATTTCCTGCTGAGCCCGCCCGCCCCCCGCAACACCGCGGGGGAGACCGGCGACCTTACCGTACCGCCGCGCTTCGGGGACGTCCCCGCCGAAAGCCCGTTCTTCCCGTTCGTCGAGGCGCTGTTCAACGCCGGCGTGACCGGCGGCTGCGGCGGCGGCGCCTACTGCCCCGGCAACCTGGTGACCCGGGAACAGATGGCCGTCTTCCTGCTGCGGGCCCGCGAAGGCGCCGCCTACCTGCCTCCCGCCTGCACCGCCCAGATCTTCGGTGACGTGCCCTGTTCGAGTCCGTTCGCCCCCTGGATCAACGAGTTGGCCGCGCGCGGCATCACCGGCGGTTGCGGCAATGGCAACTACTGCCCGGAACGGGCCGTGACGCGCGAGCAGATGGCCGTCTTCCTGATGATGGCCCACCCGGACAGCGGGGGCACCGCGGCCCTTCAATGCACCGCCCAGGTCTTCGGCGACGTGCCCTGCTCGAGCCCCTTCGCGCCCTGGATCAACGAGCTGGCGGCGCGTGGCATCACCGGCGGCTGCGGCGGCGGCAACTACTGTCCGGGCATCCCGGTCACACGGGACCAGATGGCCGTCTTCGTGAGCTCCGCGTTCCGCCTGCCGGTGCCCTACCCGGGCTGCCCGCCCCTGCCGGCGTTCGATGACGACCACGGCGACAAGCCCGAGTCCGCGACCCTCCTCACCGTGGATGCCACCCCGGTACCCGGAGCCATCCAGATCGGCCGGGACGTCGATTACTTCGCCTTCACGGCGGCCCCCGGGCAGCGGCTCCTGATCCAGACCAGCAAGCTGGGAACCGGGAGCGACACCCTCCTGCGCCTCTTCGCGCCGGACGGCACCACCCTCCTGGCGGCGGACGACAACGGCGCCGGCGGCCTCGCCTCGCGCATCCTCTTCACGGCCGCCGAGACCGGCCCCTACTTCGTGGCGGTCACCCACCGTTCCTCCTCGGGCACCGGCACTTACGAGATCGGCGTCCGCCGCGTGGTGGACGACCACGGCGACAGCGCCACCCAGGCGACCCCGCTCACCGTCGGCGGCACCCCGGTAGCCGGCAACAACGAGATCGCGGGAGACGTGGACTTCTTCTCCTTCACGGCCGGCGACGGCCAGACCCTGGCGATCCGCACCAGCGACCTCGGGACCGGCAGCGACACCTTCCTCCGCCTCTACGACCGCGACGGCGCCACCCAGCTCTCCTTTGACGACGATTCCGGCGGCGGCTCGGCCTCGCGGATCCTCTT
>DATAHG010000404.1:0-7874 GCA_036263295.1 Thermoanaerobaculia bacterium
CCCGACTTCTCGACCTTGCGCTTGAAACGGCGGAGCGCGTTCTCAAAGCTCTCCTCCTCGCGCACATGCACAACGGGCATCAGTAACTCACCTCTCTTTTTTGGCCCAGATTCGAAGACACGTCCGCCACAGACGCATCACACTTAAATCTCGCTCATCCCCGCCGGAAAGTCAAGCGGGATCAGCTCTCGGCGGCGGCGCGGGAGGGGGGAGCCGCCGGCGCCGCCGAGCCCGCGATGGCGTCGAAGTTGGCGGCGTAGACGCACGTCTCGCCCCCCTTTTTCTCAAAGTAGACGGCGGCGGCGGCGCCGCTCGCGTCCTTGGGGTAGAACCAGGCAGAGACGCCCTTGTCCTTGTAGTCCTTGACGTTGTGGAGGTTGGGCTGGCCGAGCAGGCCGCGCACCTCGTCGGCCTTCATGCCCTCTTTCACCTGCTCGAAGCGCTCCCGGGTCATGTAGCGCTGGGACCGGGCCCGGTCGAGCTCCTCCTTGAGGCGGGCATAGGTGGGATCGACCACCAGGGCCGACTCGTAGATCTCGATCGCCCGGCGGTAGTCGCCGCCGCGCTCGATGTAGTCGCGCGCCAGCAGGATGTCCTCGTCGCTCTTCATGCGGATGGCGCTCTTCTGGCGTTCGGTGAGCGGCTCGCCTGCGACCGGCGGGTCGGAGTTGAGGAGCTCCACCAGGCGGCGGCCGAGCTCCCGGGCAAGGCCGTCGACCTCGGTTTCGAGCTGGGCGATCCGCGGCTGCCGGGCGGCGGCGGGGGGTTGGGAGCGCAGCGCCGCGAGCTCGGCGCGCTTGCCGTCGAGCGTCTGCCGGGCGGCCACCAGCCAGCGCCACTCGGCTTCCGCCGTGGCGGAACGGCTCGCCGCCGCGGCTTCGCCCTGCGGGTCCGCGGCCGGGCCGCAGGCTACTGGCAGGAGAGCGCAGAGGGTCAGGGCGGCCACCGGGCCCCAGGTCTTCCTGACGGGATCGAGCTTCTTGCGCATGGGCAACACCTTGTTTCACGGCCCCTTTCGGGGTGCGGCGCACCGTAGCACACCACCCTGGGGGCGACAACCCGGGCCGTCTAAGCCCCCTCCTCTCAAGGACTTTCCTTGACACCGGAAGAGTGAGTGCAGAATAATCAATGTCCTTCAGATGTATGGACCGAAAAGATTGCAGGTCGCAGCCGGTGAACGGTGAATCGATTGCCCAGGTGCCCAGGACGGCTGAGGTAGCGCCGGAGAGCTGAGGGTCGTTCGAGAGGTCGGGAATCCAGAATGTCTCTTTCGGAAAAAGTACTTCAACTGAACCAGGAGATCAGCTCCGCCGTCGAGCGGGCGCTCTCCGATCTGCGGCGCGAGGCCTCGCAGGCTGTCGACAGCTTGCGCGCCAGCGCCGACGAGGCGGTCCGCCGTCTCGAAAGCTTCACTCCTTCGATCCCGTCCTCCTTCCTCCGGCAGGAGGATCTGGCCCCGGCGGTCGATTCGGAAGTCCAGTCCGCCGTCAGCTCGGCCGTCGAGGAGGCGACCCGTTCGGCTTCCTCCCGGTCGGTGCCGCGGAATCGCCGCGACGCGTTCGGCGAGTTGCGCGACGCCCTGTCCGGCGTGGACCGCGCCCGCTCCCAGGCCGAGATCCTCACGGCCCTGCTGCAGGGGGCCTCCCGCTTCGCCTCGCGCGCCGCCGTCTTCCTGCTGCGCGGCAACGAGGTGCGGGGCTGGGGGAGCCAGGGCTTCGGCGATGCTGAAGCCGGCCTGAAGCAGCTCGCCTTCCAGGCCGCGGCCGACAGCTCGTGGGCTCGCCTGGCCCAGGGTGAGGGGGGCGTCCGCCTGGCCGCCGCCGAAACGGCGGATCTCGGCAGCCGCCTCGAAGCTCCGGTCGCGCGCCGCGCCGTCCTGGTGCCGCTGATCCTGCGCGACCGCACCGCCGCCGCTCTCTACGCCGATCAGTTGGACGGCGGCGAGCTGGCCGCCGAGGCGCTCCAGACCCTCACCTATGTGGCGGCGCTGGCCATCGAATCGCTCCCCTTCCGCGAGCGCGCCGCCACCTCGACGCTGCAGATCGAGCCGGCCGACGACGCCGACGAGTCCGACGAAGTCGCGCCGGCCAGCCCCTCGGCCGCCACCGCCACGATCCCGGCCCCGACTCCGGCGGCCCTGCCCGCCGAGCCGGAGCCGGAGCCCGCTCCGGCGTGGTCGGCTCCGGTCCAGGAGCCGGAGCCGGCAGAAGAAGCTCCGGCCCAGGCCGAAGCGGCGCCGGTCGAGGAAGCCGTGGCGGAAGAGACCTGGACGGTCGAGCCCGAAGAGGAGCTGCCGTCTCTCGACATCGAGCCGCCGTTCGAGGCCGCTCCGGTCGCCGTCGAGCCGGAACCCGAGCCGGCGTGGTCCGCTCCGGCTCCGGCCTGGCCCGAGCCAGCTCCCGCCTTCGAGGCGCTGCCGTCGATCCAGGAGACCTCCGTCCTGCCGGACAGCTCGTCGCTCCCGACCCAGGACATCTCGCTGCCGCGCTTCGATCCGGCGCCGGCCCCGCCGGTCCCGCCGGCTGCCGCCGCGCAGGAGACGGTGATGCTGCCGCGCTTCGGCGGCACCGAGATCAACACTCCGGTTCCAGCCCCCGCTCCCGCCGCTCCGACGCCGCTGCGCCCGGTCGCCGCTCCCGAGCCGGAGCCGGCCCCGGCCGCCTCCGGCGCTTCCGGAACGGCGCCCTACGACGCATTGCGCACCACGCCGCTCGGCGGGGCCATCCCCCCCGCCGGCAGCCCCGAGGTGCGTCCGCCGAGCGACGTGCAGGGCCCGGGCTGGGCCTTCGCCACCACCCGCGTGCCGGTCTCCCCCAACGAGGAGTCCATCCACGAGGAGGCGCGCCGTCTGGCCCGCCTGCTGGTGAGCGAAATCAAGCTGTACAACGAGGAGCAGGTCGACGAGGGGCGCCGCAACCGCGACCTCTACGAGCGGCTCAAGGAAGACATCGACCGCTCCCGCCAGATGTACGAGGAGCGGGTCGAGCCGCGGATCCTCAAATCGACCGACTATTTTTACCAGGAGCTGGTGCGGATCCTCGCCGCCGGAGACTCAAAAGCTTTGGGAATCTGAGACAGCTCAGCGACGTGCCCGTCCCGGCATTTTGCGACCCCGGGACGGGTTGGAGTCACAGTGAGAAGTCCAAGAAGTTCAAGAAGTCCGTACCGTCACTTCGCGCCGCTGGCTCCCGTCCTGCTCGTCCCACTCCTGCTGGGCTCCAGTCCCTCCGCGCCCACGCCGCGCGGCGGCCCGGCCATCCCGGGCGCCTCCGACCGCGCCTCCCTGGCCTATGCCCAGGCCGCCGACGCCGTGCGGCGCAAGGACTGCGCCGGGGCCCAGAAGACCCTCGCCCCCCTGCTCGCCGCCCGCAGCTCCGAGACCCGCTTCGCCACCCTGGTCGCCGGGTTCTACGCCCACGCCTGCGAGCAGGTCGGCCTGGCCGAGGAGCAGCTCTACGCCGCGGCCGATCCCGACGGCCTCCTCGAAGACTGGCGGCTCTACATCCTGAGCGACAGCGCCGCGGCGCGGGGCCATACCCTGCTGGCCCAGGCCTCGCTCGCCAAGCTGCTGGGCGACTATCCGTCGTCGCCGCTGCGCCCCCGCGCCCTGCTCAAGGCGGCGCGCTCCTCCTGGCAGCAGGTGGACTCCCGCCGGGCCCTGGAGCTGATCGATCAGGCGCGGCGCGAGGACATCGGCGGCCCCGAAGGGCAGCAGCTCGCCGGCCTCGGCTGGGAGATCGCCACCCAGACTGGCGACGACGTGGCCCGGCGCCAGGCGGCCAAGTGGCTGCTGACCGACTTCCCGCCCGAGGCCGCGCGGCTCCAGGTCGTGGAGCTGTTCCGCCGGCCCGGCGGCAACATCGTCTTCTCCGACTTCCTGACCGCGGCCCAGCTCGAGCGCCGCGCCGGCGCCCTGCTGGCGCTCAAGCTCGACGCCAGCGCCCTCATCACCCTCGACGCCGTGGCGCTCACCGACCGCGACGCCGACTGGGCGCTCCTCAAGGCTTCGGCGCTCACCCGCACCGGCCGCGGCGACGAGGCCCTCGACCTCCTGGCCGCGACCCAGACCACCGATCTGCGCCAGGCCGCCGCCGTCGAGTACGCGCGCGCCCAGGCCGCCACCGAGGTCGCGAGCGTCCAGCGCGGGCGCAAGAACCTCCCCGCCACCGAGCGGGCCCTGCTGCGCCAGCGCGCCGACCAGCACCTGCGCAAGGTGGTCCAGATCGGCGGCGACCCGGACCTCTCCACCCAGGCCCTGCGGACGCTCTACGCCGACGCGGTCGAGGACGGCCGCTTCGAGGAAGGGATCGAGTTCCTCCGCCAGCTCCGCCGCCTCTCTCCGGCCGACACCACCGGCGCCTCGCACCTGTGGCAGCTCGGCTGGCAGGAGTACGGCCGCCGCAACTACACCGGCGCCATCGGCTACTGGACCGAGCTGTCCGACCTCTACCCCACCGACTCGAACGGCCGCCGCGGCCGCTACTGGGCCGGCCGGGCTTTCGAGGAGCTCGGCGAGACCGAGCGGGCGAACCAGATCTACACCGAAGTGGCGGCCGCCGACACCACCGACTTCTACCGCAAGAACGCCGTGGCCCGCCTGCGCCGGCAGCCGGCCGGCCCCGATCAGCGCGAGCCGAAGCCCGACTCCTGGCCGCTCGACCCCGCCCTGACCCGGGCGCGGCTGCTCACCGATCTGGGCCTCGAAGAGCTCGCCCTGTCGGAGTCCGAGCTGGTCGAGGCCAAGGCCAGCCCGACGGCGGTCAAGGCGCTGGAGGCGCTGGTCCTCGCCCGCAAGGGGGAGCGCCGCAAGAGCATCCAGCTCATCCGCGACGCCTTCCCGGCGCTCGGCGGCGCCTTCCAGGGCACCGTGCCGGAAGAGGCGCGCCACCTCTACTATCCGCTGGACCACCAGGACACCATCCGCACCTGGGCGAGCCGCAACCGCCTGCCCACCTTCCTGGTCTACGGCATCATCCGCCAGGAGAGCGCCTTCGACACCAACGCCCAGAGCTGGGCCGGCGCCCGCGGCCTCATGCAGCTCATGCCCGCCACCGCCCGCGAGCTGGCCGGCAAGCTCGGCATGACCTACACCCACGAGCGCCTCTCCGACCCGGCCTTCAACGTCCAGCTCGGCACGACCTACTTCAGCCAGGTCCTCGACATGTTCAGCGGCAACCAGGAGCTCGCTCTGGCCGGCTACAACGGCGGCCCCTACCGCATCAAGCGGCTGTGGAAAGAGGCCGGCGATGCCGGCGACGCCGAGATCGACCGGTTCCTCGAAAGCCTGACCATCGAGGAGTCGAAGACGTACGTCAAGCGCATCCTGGTGCTGTCCGACAGTTACAAACAGCTCTATCCGCAGGCGGGGTGAGAGGCGCGATCCTGGGTAGACCTGCCTGGCGTTCAAAGCTCATCCCCGGGGCGCGGCACGCCGCGCCCCTCCCGCTCCTCCTCCTGCTCCTCGGCGGTTGTGACCAGGCGGCCTCCCGGCCGCCGGTCCACGCGGGCCCGATCGTCCTCATCACCTTCGATTCCCTGCGCGCCGACGCGGTGAGCGGCCTCGGCGGCCCGCCCGGCCTGACGCCGAACCTGGAAAAACTCGCCCGCGAGGCGGACTGGGCCGGCCCGGCGGTGGCCTCGTCGAGCTGGGCCGTGCCGTCCATGGCCTCGCTGTTCACCGGCCTGCGCCCCTGGCAGCACCAGGCCATCCTCACGAGCCAGGCGGCCCTCGCCCCCGAGCTGATCACCCTGCCCGAGGCGCTCCAGGCCCGCGGCTACAAGACCGCCGGCTACCCGTCCGGCTCCTGGTACACTGAGACGTACGGCTACAACCAGGGGTTCGACACCTTCGAGGGGCTGGCGCGCGGTCGTGCCGCCGGAGAGCTGCTGTCCCGCCTGACCGAAGAGCGCCGGTTCGTCTGGATCCACCTGCTGGAGCCCCGCGCCCCGTACCTCAAGCGCGACTGGCTGGTCCCCCGCCTCGGTCCGGACGCCCCGGCCGAGCTGCCGCGCCGCATCACCCAGAGCCAGCTCCAGGCCTTCGCCGACCCGGCCGTGACCGTGCCGCCCCACGTGCGGCGCCGGGTGCAGGCCCTCTACCGGCTGAACGCGGCGTGGGCCGACGAGCGGCTCGGCCGCCTGCTCGGGTCGCTGCGCGCCAGCGGCCAGTGGGACCGCACCCTCCTGATCGTCACCTCCAACCAGGGCGAGGATCTCGGCGATAGCCACGCGACGGCCGACCGCTTCCACCGCTTTCATGGGGGCAGCCTGGAGCGCCGCCTGCTGGAAGTCCCGCTGATCGTCAAGCTGCCGGCCGGCTTCGAGCGCCGGATCGCCGCCCCGAAAGGGGAGAGCGTGGCCGCGGCCCGGGTCTGGGCGACGCTGGTCGAGGCCGCCGGAGGCACGGTGCCGCCGGCCCAGGCGCCGAGCCTCTTCCAGGCCGCCCCGGCGGGCGCCGTGTCGGAGCTCTACGAGCCCGCCGCCCTGAGCCGCCTCTCCCTCGTCGAGGGGGACCGGCAGCTCCTGTGGGAGACCCGCCCCGCGGCGGCGCCGGCCGTCGTCCTGGAGCGCTGGACGCCCGGCGGCGGCACCGCCCCGCTGGCGGATCCCGCCAGCCAGACCGCCCTCGCCCGGCACCTCGCCGCGCAGTGGGAGGACTTCCTGCCGGCCCAGCCCGGCAGCGCCGATTTGACCGCCGAGGCACGGGAATGGGGAACCTCCCGCGTCGCGGCACCGGATAACACACCCGGGAGCCGGGAGCACCGGCCCCCCCGGAGTGAGCACCGCGCCAGGCCCCGCCGACGCGGTGATATACTGACGAACCGCCCCGTAGGGCTTTCTCGGGTCCATAGCTCAGCGGTTAGAGCATCCGGCTCATAACCGGACGGTCCCTGGTTCAAATCCAGGTGGACCCACTTCGAGGCAGTTCAGGATCATGGGAAACGACGCCAGCCACCCACGGCGCGTTTCCGGGAGGAGTGTTTCTTTCCATGGCTCAGTACCTTGACAACATCCTGGAGCTGCAACAGGCCCTCATCGACCTCAAAGCGGCCGACCAGCGCCTGCACGGCATTCCGGACTGGATGCGTGAGCTGCACGACGAGCACGTCGCCAGACAGGCCGAGATCACGGCACTCGAAGAAGCCGCCGAAGTCGCGGCCCGCGAGCGCCGGACCGCCGAAGCCGCCACCGCGGATGCCCAGGAGAAGCTCAAGAAATACCAGCAGCAGATCAACAAGGTGAGCACGCAGCGCGAGTACGGCGCTCTCCTCCAGGAGATCGACACCGCGAAGGCGCAGATCACCGCCTCCGAGGAGCAGGCGCTCTCGCTCCTCGAGCGCTTCGAGCAGACCCAGAAGGACCTCGCTGAGAAGCGCGAGAGCTTCAAGGACGTCGAGGCGCGCTACAACGCCGAGCTCGCCCGCTGGGAGGGGGAGAAGCCGGCGGTGACCGCG
Source organism: Thermoanaerobaculia bacterium (assembly GCA_036263295.1). GTDB lineage: Bacteria > Acidobacteriota > Thermoanaerobaculia > Multivoradales > UBA5704 > DATAHG01. The sequence continues at coordinate 7,455 of DATAHG010000404.1, forward strand.
CAGGTGCAGCAGTTGAACGGGCGTATCGCGGCGCTCAAGGAACGCCTGCCCAAGGGGCTCGTCGCCCAGTACGAGCGCATCCGCGAGCGGCATCCGAACGGCGCCCTCGCCCGCATCCGGCTCCTCGAGCGCCCCGGCGGCCGCGGCCCGCGCGAGTGGCACTGCGGCGCCTGCAACTACCGGGTGCGCCCGCAGGTGGTGGTCGAGATCCGCAACGGCAGCAGCCTGGTCCAGTGCGACGCCTGCAAGCGCATCCTCTTCTTCCCGGCGGAGGAGGAGACAGCCTGAGCGAGCCCTCGATCGCGGAGCGCCTCGCCGGCATCCGCGCCCGCATCGATGAAGCCTGCCAGCGCGCCGGCCGCCCGGCGAGCGGCGTCACCCTGCTCGGCGCCAGCAAGACCCAGCCGGCGGCGGCGATCG
>DATAHG010000405.1:0-2621 GCA_036263295.1 Thermoanaerobaculia bacterium
GCCCGGCCGGTGAGCACGCGGGCCAGATGGCGCTTGAACTCGGGGGTGGCGTGGATGTCCCCCAGGGGGTCGATCTCGTCGCGGGCCACCTTGTCGGCCGCGGCCGCGATCGCCGCTGGGGAGAGCTCCTCGCCGAGGAGCAGACCGGCCGCCGCCTCGGCCACGACCGGCCCGTCGCCGACGCTCAGGAAGACCAGCCGGGCGGCGCGGCAGCGGCCGGCGTCGTCGAGGGTGACCAGGGCGGCGACTCCCACCTGGGCATAGTCGCCATGGCGGCGGGCCACCTCCAGAAAAGCCCAGCCGGTGCCGGGCGGCAGCGGCGGGATCGCCACCTCGGTCAGCATCTCGTCCGGCTCCAGGGCCGTGCTGAACAGGCCGGTGAAGAAGTCGCGCGCCTCGATCCAGCGGTCACCGCCGGTCCGGCGCAGGCGGAAGCGCGCTCCGAGGGCGACGGCGATCGCCGGCAGCTCGGCGGCGGGGTCGGCGTGGGCCAAGCTGCCGCCGAAGGTGCCCCGGTTGCGGATCTGCGGGTGGGCGACGAACGGGATCGCCTCATGGAGCAGAGGGGCCGCCCGCGCCACCAGCGGATCGCGCTCCAGCCGCCGCTGGCGCACCAGGGCGCCGATGCGCAGGCCGCCGGTGCCCTCGGGGACCTCCTGCCGCAGGAAGTCCAGCTCGGTGAGGCGATTGATGTCGATCAGCAGGGCCGGCTCGGCGAGCCGGAAGTTCATCACCGGGATCAGGCTCTGGCCGCCGGCCAGGATCTTGGCGTCGCCGCCAGCGCGGGCGAGCGCCTCCAGAGCGGCGTCCAGCGACTCCGGGGCCTGATACTCGAACGGGGCGGGCTTCATGCGGACGTCCCCTCTCTGGTTCGTCTGTCCCCGATGGGGGGAGATCCGCGGATTCTACAACTCTGCGATCGGGCGCGCGCCCAGAAAGCTCAGCCCGGCCCCGCCTTCGACGTCACCCGCCAGACCGTATTGCCCACGTCGTCCGCCACCAGCAGGGCACCCTTCTTGTCGATCGCAACCCCTACCGGCCGGCCCATGGCGTCGCCGTTGTCTTCGACAAAGCCGGTGAGAACGTCTACCGGCTCACCCGATGGCTTGCCGCCGTCGAAGGGCACGAAGATCACCTTGTAGCCGCTGCGCGGCTTGCGGTTCCAGGAGCCGTGCTGCCCCACGAACATGCCGCTTTGGAAGCGGTCGGGCAGGGTGGTGCCGCCCGCGTAGGCGAGGCCGAGCGAGGCGGTGTGGGGACCCAGCGCGTAGTCCGGCACGACGGCCTTGGCGACGAGGTCGGGCCGTGGCGGCTTCACCCGGGTATCGACGTTCTGGCCGTAGTAGCTGTAGGGCCAGCCGTAAAAGGCGCCTTCGCGGACCGAGGTCATGTAGTCCGGCACCAGGTCGCTGCCGAGCTCGTCGCGCTCGTTGACCGCGGTCCAGAGAGTGCCGCTCTGGGGCTCCCAGGCCAGGCCGACCGGATTGCGCAGACCCGAGGCGAAGACGCGGTGGCTGCCGGTCGCGGGGTCCACCTCCCAGATCGCCGCGCGCGCCTCCTCCTTCTCGATGCCGTTCTCGGCCACGTTGCTGTTGGAGCCCACGGCCACATAGAGCTTCGAGCCGTCCGCCGAGGCGATCACGTTCTTGGTCCAGTGGTGGTTGAGGGGACCGCCCGGCAGGTCCACGACCTTGGTTCCGGACGCCGCGATCCGGGTCTCTCCGGCCTTGTAGGGGAATTTCACGACCGCGTCGGTATTCGCCACGTAAAGGGTGTCTCCCACCAGCGTCATGCCGAAGGGCGAATTGAGCCCCGACAGGAAGACCGACTTCGTCTCGGCGATGCCGTCGCCGTCCGCGTCCCGGAGGAGCGTAATGCGGTTGGCGCTGGGGACCGCGCCGCCGGCTTTCTTCTGGAACTTCTTGAAGAAGAAGCCTTTGATGCCCTTGCCGTCCTCGGGCCGGGGCGGCGCGTTGGTCTCGGCCACGAGCACGTCGCCATTGGGGAGCACATAGAGCCACCGCGGGTGGTCCAGGTCCTTGGCGAAGGCGGCCACGGCCGTGCCGTCAGCCGCGACCGGCGTGACCCCGGCCGGCCAGCCCTTCGCCGTGACGACGTTGACGGTGGGGATCAGCGCCTTGGCCGGCGGAGGCAGATCCGGATTGGGGCCGGTGCCGGCGGAGACCGGCAGCCGCGCCGAGGTCGCACAACCGGCCAGGCCTGCGGTGACGGCGACGAGAACGCAACTTTGGAAGATCCTGAGCCACATCCCTCTCACTGGTGGAACCATGGGCCACCTCCTGCCTTTTCCTCCAGCAAAGATCGAGCCCTCATTATCATTGCGCAAATCGTGTAACGCGCATAAGATGAATCCAGGCTCGTCCTAACTGACCAGGAGGTCCGCTATGAACCGCTCGTCTTTCGTTCTGCTCGCCGCGCTTTCCCTGAGCGCGGCCACCGTCCAGGCCCAGGGCTTCAACAACCTCTATCTCGGCACAGACGCGGGCAATCCCGCCGTCTCGACGGGGAACCGCAACACCGCCCTCGGCGAATATGCCCTGTCGTCCAACACCTCCGGCTCGGACAACACGGCGGTCGGCAACGAGGCCTGCCTGGCCAAC
>DATAHG010000406.1:0-3365 GCA_036263295.1 Thermoanaerobaculia bacterium
AAACCGCGGCAAGCTTATAAATGGCGCGGCAACCTTCTGAAAACCGCGGCAAGCTTATAAACGGCGCGGCAACCTTCTGAAAACCGCGGCAAGCTTATAAACGGCGCGGCAACCTTCTGAAAACCGCGGCAAGCTTATAAACGGCGCGGTAACCTTCTGAAAACCACGGCAAGCTTATAAACGGCGCGGCAACCTTCTGAAAACCACGGCAAGCTTATAAACGGCGCGGCAACCTTCTGAAAACCGCGGCAAGCTTCTAAACGGCGCGGCAACCTTCTGAAAACCGCGGCAAGCTTCTGAAAACTGCGGCAAGGTTGGAGCGGAAATTCTAAGCTTGCCCGGCCGCCGGGCAAGCTTCCGCGGCCTGCCTCGCCAGGGGAAGGCGCCCACCTCCTCCGCTTCGAGGTAAGAGGGCCCCCCCTGACTGCGAGGCACGGGGGTGAGAGGTGAGCTTCTACTCCGCCCGCAACGCCACCATCGGGCTGACCCGGGTCGCCTTCCGCCCCGGGAGGTAGGCCGCGATCAGCGCCACCAGGGCGAGGCCGACGGCGACCGCCACGAAGGTGAGGGGATCCGTCGTGCCCACCTTGTAGAGCAGCGTGGAGAGCCAGACCGAGAGGAGCTGCTTGTAGATCACGGCCGCCGCGACCACGCCGAGGATGACGCCGAGCCCGGCGAGCATCCCGGCTTCCCGCACCACCAGCCAGACCACCTCGCGCGGCTGAGCTCCGAGAGCCATCCGCAGCCCCATCTCGCGCGTCCGCTGCGTCACCGAGTAGGCCGTGATGCCGTAGATGCCGATGATCGCCAGGATCAGGGCGAGGGCGGCGAACAGGGCGAGCAGCAGGAGGCTGAAGCGGCGCGGCGCCACCGACTGCGCGACCACCTCGTCCATGGTAAGGAACTGCGTCACCGGCTGGTTGCGGTCGACCTCGTGCACGGCGTTGCGGGCCGAGGCGATCACCGCCTTGGGATCCCCCTGGATGCGCGCCACCATCCACACCCAGTAAGGAATCAGGAAGTCCGGCGTCTGCGCCACGGTCACGTAGACCTGCGGGATGGGCTCCGCCTGCAGGCCGGAGTGGCGGGTGCTGCCGACCACGCCGACCACGGTCATCAGCGGGTACTCCGGACGGGTCCCGAAGCGGAACCGCCTGCCGACCGGGTCCTCGCCGGGCCAGTAGACCTTCGCCATCTGCTCGTCGATCAGCGCGACCAGCGCCGCGCCCTTCACGTCGCGCTGGTCGAGGAAGCGGCCGGAGAGCAGCGGGATGCCCATGGCCTTGTGGTAGCCCGGGGTCACCGAGTACATGCCGACCGACCACATCTCCCCCTGCTTGGGCAGCGGCCGGTTCTCGAACGAGACCGGCACGAACTGCTCGGCGCCGCTCATCGGCAGGGCCGACATCATGCCGGCCGACTCGACCGCCGGCAGGGCCTCCAGATTGTCCGCCACGCGGTCGAAGAAGGCCACGCGCTGCTCCGGCGAAAAGCCTTCCGGCGGCAGGTCGATGCGGAAGGTCAGGGCCTGCGAGCCCTCGAAGCCGGGCTCGACGGCGAGCAGGGTCACAAAGCTCCGCAGCAGCAGGCCGGCGCCGATCAGCAGCACCACGGCGAAGGCGATCTCCAGCACCACCAGAGCGGCGCGGGTGCGGCGGCTGGCGTGGGTGCCGGCGCCCGAGCGGGTGCCTTCACGCAGCGTCCCGCCGAGGTCCGGACGGGTCATCTGGAAGGCCGGGATCAGGCCCGCCAGCGCCGTGGTCACCACGCAGAGGAGGACGGTGAAGAGGAGCACACGGCCGTTCAGGGCGAAGGTCGCGGCGCCCGCGGTGCCGGCCGGGACCCAGGCGGCGCAGGCGCGCAGGGCCAGCCAGGCGAGCGCGATGCCGAGCGCGCCGCCGAGCACCGAGATCAGGCCGCTCTCGGTGAGGAGCTGCGAGATCAGCCGGGTGCGGCCGGCGCCGATCGCGGTGCGCAGGGCGATCTCCTTCTGGCGCGACGCCGCCCGCGCGAGCAGCAGGTTGGCGACGTTGACGCAGGCGATCAGCAGCACGAAGCCGACCGCGGCCCAGAGCACGATCAGCACCGGCTTGAGGCCGCCCGCCATCTGGTCGCGGATCGGCACCAGGAAGGCGCTCCAGCCGTGGTCGCTCTCGGGGTAGCGCTCGGCGAGCCGGGTGCTGATGCCCGCCAGCTCGGATTGCGCCGCGTCGATCCCCACCCCGTCCTTGAGGCGGGCGATCGCGAAGCTGAAGCGGTTGCCGCGGTCCTGCTTGCCCTCTTCGGTCAGGGCGAAGGGGAGCCAGACGTCCGGGTCCGCCGCGAAGCTGTAGGAGGGGTGGATCTCGGAGCCGCCGCGGGGGAAGGCGAAGCGCGGCGGCATGACGCCCACCACCGGCACCTGGTTGCCGTTGATGATCAGAGTCTTGCCGAGCACCGCGCGCTCGCCGCCGAAGCGGCGTTGCCAGTAGTTGTAGGACAGCACCACGGCCTGCGGCTTGCCCGGCACCTCGTCGGCGGCTTCCAGGGTGCGGCCGAGCAGGGCCGGAGTCCCGAGCACGCCGAAGAAGTCGCCCGCCACCTTGACCACGCCGAGCTGCTCGGGCTCGCCGAGCCCGGTGAGGGTCATGCGGTCGGACTGCAGCAGGGCCATCTTCTCGAAGGAGCGGGCCTCGCGCTGCCAGTCGTAGAAGCTGCCGATGGTGATCGGCAGGTCCTTGAATCCGAACGCCTGCTCGGCCTCGGGGTTCTGGCCCCAGGCGACGGCGACCCGGTCGGGCTGCTGGAACGGCGGCGGCACGAGGAGCACCGAATCGACGACGCTGAAGATGGCGCTGTTGGCGCCGATCCCGAGGGCCAGGGTCAGCACGGTGGTCAACAGAAAGACCGGCTGGCGGGCCAGGCTGCGAGCGGCGAATCGGATGTCCTGGGCGAGCTGACTCATGTCTCCCCCCTTGGAGATGGTTGCGCGGAGTTTACCCGATCCCCGGGGGGCCGGGCTCCTCTCTACCAGGGAGAGGTGCGCGAACGGGCGAGAAGAGGACTCCGCCTCTTCCCGCCGCAGGCTACTTCTTCTTGGCGGGCAAGTAGTAGACGGTGAAGACCACCCGGCGCTCGCGGTCGGCCGCGCCCGCTTCGAAGGGGGCCAGCACGAGAGTCCCCTCCGGACGCTTGACGAGCACGGGGTTGACCGGCCAGCGGCCGGCCCCCTCGGGGCAGTCCTCGCCGGCCCGGCAGTCGCGGCTCTCGCCGCGGTCCTGCACCTCGAAACGGTAAGCGGTATAGCGCACTCCCGCCGGCAGGGCGACTCGCAGCACCTGGCAGCCGGCCGGCAGGCCGGCCGGGATCTCGCCGCCGGCGAGCTG
>DATAHG010000407.1:0-5061 GCA_036263295.1 Thermoanaerobaculia bacterium
GGCCGCCACCGCGAAGCCGTTCTGCGAGATCGGCTGCCTGACCAGCAACTGCACGAGGGACCGGGATTGTCCTGGCAGCTACTGCAACTTCGTCTGCCCGAACAACGGCTGCTGCGCCTCCTAGCCTGAGCCGGCTTGCCCCTCCCGGCCTGGGCGGCCGGGAGGGCTCGGCTGCCGGCTTGGCGGTGCTAGACTTGCGGTGAGGGAGCCGCGAATGGACGCCAACACTTCGGGAGCGGAGATCGATGCTCGATTGAAAGCCTTGATCGAGCAATTGGCGGAGCGCACCCCGGCAGACGACATCACTGACGCCGAAATTGACAGGGAAGTTCAGGCGGTACGCCGAGCTTGGGTACCGGTAAATGAACCTTCGGAGTGTGCTGACGCAAATCGACTCGATACCGCGATACCACGGCTGGGAGCGCCGGCTTCCAGCCGGCCCATCTAATTAAAGTTACTTTGCCGGCTGGAAGCCGGCGCTCCCAGCCGCGGTATCGCGAGCTGAACGGTTTTACCTTACGAGTAACCCTCTCCGTCCTCCCGCCGCAAGACCTCCGCCTCCTCGGTAATCGTTTTCCAGAGCGCCTCGATGTGCTCGCGGCCGGTGCGCAGGTTGCCGATCGTGACGCGGAGGGTAGTGCGTCCGCGGAGGGCGGTGGGGGAAACGAAGAAGGGGCCGGCGGCGTTGATCCGGGCATTCAGGCGGTCGTGGAAGCGCCCCGGATCGGCGGGGTCTGCCAGGCGAGCCTGGAAGCATACGGTGCTGAAGGGGACCGGGGCGGCCAGCTCGAAATGCGGATCGGCCTCGATCCAGTCGGCCAACTCGCGGCCCAGGGCGCACTGTTCGCGGATGCGGTCGCGCAATCCTTCGACTCCAAAGGCGCGGATCACCATCCAGAGCTTGAGGGACCGGAAGCGCCGGCCGAGTTGGAAGCCGAGGTCCATCAGGTTGGTCACCCCGGCCTCGTCAGTCCGCAGGTACTCCGGGATCAGGGAGAACGCCGCCTTGAGCAGGGCTACATCGCGCACGTAGAGCACCGAGCAATCCACCGGCGTAAACAGCCACTTGTGAGGGTTGACCACCAGGGAGTCGGCGCGCTCGATCCCCGGCATCAGGGCGCGGTATTCAGGACAAATGGCGGCCGAGCCGGCGTAGGCGGCGTCCACGTGGAGCCAGATCCCCTCGCGGGCGCAGAGATCGGCGATCGGCTCGACCGGGTCAATGCTGGTGGTCGAGGTGGTGCCGGCCGTGGCCACGACCGCCATGGGGAGGCGGCCGGCGGCGCGGTCTTCGGCGATCACCGCCTCGAGGGCGGGCAGGGACATCCGGAAGGCCTCATCGCTGGCGATCCGGCGGACGTTGGCGTGGCCGAGGCCGAGCACGATGGCGGCCTTGTCTACCGAGGAGTGGGCCTGGTCGCTGGTGTAGAGCACGAGCGGGGGGACCTCGGGCCGGCCGGACAGCCCCTGTTGGCGGACGTCGATCGGCAGACGATGGCGCGCCGCGGCCAGGGCGACCAGGGTGCTGGTCGAGGCGGTGTCGTTGATGTGTCCCTTGAAGTCGGCAGGGAGGTCCATCATCTGGCGCAGCCAGTCGCAGCAGCGCTCTTCGAGCTCGGTGGCGGCCGGCGAGCTGCGCCAGAGCATGGCGTTGACGTTGAGACCGGCCGCGAGGGCCTCGCCGATGATCCCAGGGCCCGAGCCGGTGATCCCGAAGTAGGCCAGGAACCCGGGGTGGTTCCAGTGGGTGACGTTCGGCTCGATGACCCGGCGGTAATCGTCGAGGATCTGGTCGAGCGGCTCGCCCTGGTCGGGCGGGGCGGCCGGCAGCTCCCGCGCCACGTCTCCCGGGGCGATCCGCGGCAGGACGGGGTAGTCCCCGACGTTTTCCAGGTAATCGGCGATCAGGTCGGCGGAGCGGTGCAGGGCCCGGCGGACCTCGCCGGTAGGGAGATCTCGTGACATGAGGGAGGAGGATAGAGGAGGAGGGGGAGCGGGAAAAGGGGGTGGGCGGCCCGTGAGGCGAGCCGCCCGGTCCACCGTGCTTACTTGGCCGCGGTCTTCGAGGCCTGGCGCTTGAGCTCGTCGTCGATGATCTTCGTGAACTCGTTGAGCGGCAGGGCGCCGGAGACGTAGCGTCCGTTGATGAACATGGACGGGGTGCCGCTGACGCCAGCCTGGGAGCCGGCCTGGATGTCGGCGCGCACGGTTTCGGCGTGCTTGCTCGAATCGAGGCAGCTATTGAACTGCTCGGCGTTCATCCCCAGCTCCTTGGCCTTGGCCTTGAGCGAGTCGACCGCGAGGGCCTTCTGGTCCTTGAACATGGCGTCGTGCAGCTCCCAGAACTTGCCCTGGTCGTTGGCGCACAGGGAGGCCTCGGCCGCCTTCTGGGCGTCCGGGTGGAAGTTCAGCGGGAACTGGCGGAAGACCAGCCGCACCTTGTCGCCATACTTCTGCTTGATCTCCGCGATCGTGGGGACGACGCGGGAGCAGAACGGGCATTCGAAGTCGGAGAACTCGACGATGGTCACCGGCGCGTTGGCCGGACCCTGGGCCGGGGCCTTGTAGCTCGCCGCGGCGACCTCGACGCGGACCGGCTCGGCCAGGTAGTCGACCGAGTACTTGGCCTGGAGCTGCTCGATCAGCTTGTTGCGGGCCTCGCCCTGGCGCTGCTGCTCGAGGAACTGGCGGATCTGCGGCGCGATCTGCTCCTTGGTGGTGGTGGGAGGGATGCGCGCCTTGTTCTGCTCGTAGAAGGCGTCCACCTCGGCGTCGGTCACACCGGCGCCCTTGGCGTCTCCGAGGAGCTGGTCGGTGGTGACGCCGCGGGTCTTGGCCTCGGCCTCGATCAGACGATCCTGGATCATGGTCTCCAGGGTGCGCTCGACGAGGTCGCGCTGCTGCTGCTCGTACTCCTTCTGCATCTGCGCGAAGGCGTCCTTCGCCTGCCCGCGCACGTCGGCCTCGGTGATCACCTGGCCGTTGACCCGGGCGAGAGGCTTGTTGGTGTCGGCGGCGGCGGTGGCGGTGTCCTTGGCGGCGGGCTTGTCCTGCGCCGAGCAGGCCGGCAGCCAGAACGCCAGCGCCGAGACGAGGACCAGGACGCCCGGAATCAAAACCCGGCGTCCGGTCCGCTGAAGAAAGAATCCAGTCATTTGCCTTTAACTCCTTTTGTCGATGGACCGGGGCGGACAGGCGGGTACCCAGGAACAGCCGTGGACGACGCCTCACCCCCAAAACAGAGCGGTGCATTTTAGCACGATGCGCGAGCCGGGCTTTCGGATCGCTCCTCAGGCCAGGTGCCGCGACACGAAGCCTTCGAGGATGCGCTCCGGCGTCACGCCACGCAGGCGCAGGCCCGGCCCTTCGAGGAGCGCTTCGGCCAGCGCCAGGCAGGCGGGACGGGGGAGCGCGGCGCCTTCGCCGGCCCCGCCCGGCGGCAGCTCGAGGGCGCGCAGGACCGCCGCCGCGGCCAGGGCCCAGGGCCGGCCGGACCGGGGATCGTCCCAGCCCCCCTTGCCGCCGCCCGCGGCGTTGAGGGCCTCGGCGGCGGACAGGAGGAAGATCGGCGCTCCGGTCGCGGCGTAGCTCCCGGCGGCGTCGGCGAAGGACCGCGCCAGGGCTTCGGCGGCGTCGCGGTCCACCGGCTCGGCCGGCCCGAGGAACAGGGCGAGCGACCGGCTGCGCAGGGTGGGCAGGAGGTCGAGCCGTGACGGCGCCAGGAGGAAGAAGTTGCGCGGCGCCGAGGTGTGGGGCTCTTCGAGCGACTTGAGCAGGGCGTTGGCGGCCTCGCCGCTCAGGCTCTCGGCGCTCGCCACCACGAAGACCTGGCCGCGCGCCTCGAAGGGGGAGACCTGGGCGGTCCTCAGCATCTCCCGGGTGGCCTCGACCGAGGTCGAGGTCTTGAGGTCGCGTTGCAGGACCTGGAAGTCGGGGTGGAAGGGCGCCTCTCCTCCGTCTCCGGCCTCGCCCGGCCAGGCGATCCGCCGGCAGTGCCGGCAGCGGCCGCAGGGGCGCTCCTCCGGCGGATGCTCGCAGAGGAGGATGCGGGCGAGGTCGAGGGCGGCCTGCTGCCGGGTGGCGGCGTCGCCGCCGTGCAGGATCACCGACGGGTAGAGCTGCCCCCGGCGGGCGAGCTCGCGGGAGGCGGTGAGATTCAAGCGTCCCCCTCCGTCCCGAGATCGAGGCCGGCGTCGGCGAGGGCCGCCCGGACCTGGGCCTCGGTCTGCTCGAAGGCCGCCCCGGAGTCGATGATCCGGAAGCGCTCGGGTTCCTCGCCGGCCACGGCGAGAAACCCGTCGCGCACCCGCCGGTAGAAGTCCAGCCCCTCGGCGTCCAGCCGGTCAACCTTGCCTTGGCGCTGGCGCGAGGGGGAGTGGCCGCGCCGCCGCGCCCGCCCCGGCGCGAGGTCGAACAGGAGGGTGCGGTCGGGGCGCCTCCCCCCGGTTGCCAGGCGATCCACCTCTTCGATCAAAGAGAGAGGTACGCCGCGGCCAAATCCCTGATAGGCTCTCGTGCTATCGGTAAAGCGGTCGCAGAGGACGTGACGGCCGGCGGCGAGCGCCGGCTCAACCACTTCGAGAAGGTGTTGGCGGCGGGAGGCGAAGACGAGCAGCAGCTCGACGGTGCCATCGACCGCTCCCCAGCGAGGATCCAGGAACACCGCCCGCAAGGCATCGCCGAGCGGGGTTCCGCCCGGTTCGTGGGTGACCACGTGCGGGATTTCTCGCGCCTCGAGCCAGCCGGCCGCGCGGCGCAGGTGGGTCGACTTGCCGCTCCCGTCGATCCCCTCGAAGGTGATGAAAAGGCCTGTCATGGACGGTAGAAGTTACCACGAACCCCAGGGGCGAACGGCCCGTCTTCCCCTCCGCGCGGAGGGGGTGGCCGCGGTGTCTCCTGAACGAGAGTGTCCAACGGGGCGGCGGTACCCATATTGCACCCGCTTCCACGGTTGGAGTAGGATCGGCTTGTGACGACTTTCACAAGGTCCCCTGAACTGAGCTGGTATCTCGAGACCCCGTCCTCCGTCGGGCGTACGGTGGACTGAAGAGCGCGGACGAC
>DATAHG010000408.1:0-2208 GCA_036263295.1 Thermoanaerobaculia bacterium
TTGACGGCTTCGACCTTCTCCTTCCCCCCGATGGCCTGAAGGTTCTTGGCGACCAGCTCGTCGAGCGTCTGGGCCTGGGCGGCGCCCGCGGTGGCAAGGCTGGCAGTGAGGCTGGCGGTGGCCAGCAGGAGGTACGCAATCTTCTTGCGGATCATGATCTGTCCTCTCTGGTTGATCGATCGGATCGAAACGGGGATCGAGTCGCTCAGGATACGCCACAGGCCTGGAAAGGTTGCCCCGGCCGGTCCGGGCGGCTAATCTGGTGCCGCCCTTGCCCGTTCTTCATCCATCACACGGAGCAGACATGACAAGAAGACCTTCCATTCTGGCGGCAGCTATCGGCCTGACCTGCGGATTCGCCCTGACCCTGGCGGCAGGCCCGCTCGCGGCGGCGGTCGATCCGACCCTGCTGTCGGGGCTCAAGGCGCGTTCGATCGGGCCGGCGGCCATGAGCGGACGCATCGCCGCGATCGAGTCGACGCCCGAGAATCCGGACCTGATCTATGTCGGCGCCGCCACCGGCGGAATCTGGAAATCGACCAACGGCGGCGTCACCTGGCAGCCGGTCTTCGACGACCAGCCGGTGGCCTCGATCGGCGACATCGCCCTCGATCCGCACAACTCCGACGTGGTGTGGGTGGGGACCGGCGAGACCAACGTGCGCAACAGCGTCTCCTTCGGCAACGGCGTCTACCGCAGCACCGACGGCGGCCGCACCTGGAAGCACCTGGGACTGGAGAAGACCGAGCGCATCTCGCGCGTCATCCCGGATCCCGGCAACCCGCGGGTCGCCTACGTCGCCGCCCTGGGCGAGGCCTGGGGAGAGAACCCCGACCGCGGCGTCTACAAGACCGAGGACGGCGGCAAGACCTGGCGGCGGGTCCTCTACGTCGACGAGCGCACCGGCGCCGCCGACCTGGTGATGGATCCGGGCAATCCCAACAAGCTCTTCGCGGCAATGTGGGACTACCGGCGCTTCCCCTACTACTTCCGCTCCGGCGGCCCGGGCTCCGGCCTCTACGTCACCACCGACGGCGGCGAGAGCTGGCGCAAGGCGACCGAAGAGGACGGCTTGCCCAAGGGGGACCTCGGCCGCATCGGCCTCGCCATCGCCCCCTCCGACCCGCGGATCGTCTACGCCCTGGTCGAGGCGGAGAAGAGCGCCCTGCTGCGCTCCGAGGACGGCGGCCGTACCTGGCGCGCGGTCAACAGCGACTCCGACGTCTCGCCGCGGCCGTTCTACTACTCCGACATCCGGGTCGATCCCGAGAATCCCAACCGGCTCTACCGCCTGGGCTCCCTGGTCCACGTCTCGAATGACGGCGGCCGCACCTTCCAGACCCTGGTCTCGTTCACCAAGGCCCATCCGGACCACCACGCCCTCTGGGTCAACCCCCGGGACGGCCGCTTCCTGCTCAACGGCAACGACGGCGGCATGGCGATGAGCCGCGACCGCGGCGAGACATGGCAGTTCGTGAGCAACCTGCCCCTCGCCCAGTTCTACCACGTGCGGGTCGACAACGCCGTCCCCTACAACGTCTACGGCGGCCTGCAGGACAACGGCTCCTGGAAGGGGCCGAGCTCGGTCTGGGAAGGGAGCGGCATCCGCGACCACCACTGGCAGGAGGTGATGTTCGGCGACGGCTTCGACACTGTGCCCGACCCGCGCGACCCGGAGCAGGGCTACGCCATGTCCCAGGAAGGCTACCTGATCCGCTACGACCTGCGGACCGGCCAGCGCAAGGACATCCGCCCGGCCTCGCCGGACCCCAAGGTCGATCTGCGCTTCAACTGGAACGCCGGCATCGCGCCCGATCCCTTCGATCCGGGCACGCTCTACTTCGGCAGCCAGTTCCTCCACAAGACCACCGACCGGGGAGAGACCTGGTCCACCCTCAGCTCCGACCTCACGACCAACAAGCCCGAGTGGCAGAAGAAGGACGTGAGCGGCGGCCTGACCCCGGACGCCAGCGGCGCCGAGAGCTACACCACCATCATCGCCATCGATCCCAGCCCGAAAGAGCGCGGGGTGATCTGGGCCGGCACCGACGACGGGCGCCTCCACGTCACCCGCGACGGCGGCAAGAGCTGGAACAGCGTCGAGGGCAACCTGCGCGGCGTGCCGGCCAACACCTGGATCCCGCACGTCCACGCCTCGCCGCACGCGGGGGGCACCGCCTTCGTGGTGCTCGACGACCACCGGCGCTC
>DATAHG010000409.1:0-4566 GCA_036263295.1 Thermoanaerobaculia bacterium
ATCAAGAACTTTCAATCGATGGCCCAGGACGGTGTCGGAGGGGTGGGCACGGTGTCCATCGTGCTCTGGGAGACGGGCCGGACCGCCGTGGTCGGCCTGGCGCTGACGACTCTCATCGCCCTGGCCACGTTGGCGGTCTGCGCCGCGCGCCGCAATTCCTTCCAGTTGCCGCCCGCATGGATATGCCTGTTGAGCGGTTTCCTGACTCTGCTTCCGGCGGCTCTGCTCTATGCCGCCGCCGCGAAGGTTTTCGAGATCACGGTGCCGCCCGCGGCGGGAGCCGCCGCCGCGTCCGCCGGGGGCGCCGCGTCGATTGCGGCCACGGCGACGATGCTCGCCAGGCTGCTGGTTTCCGCCAGCGGCCTCGGTGTGGTGGTTCCCGTGATCCTGCTGCTCCTGGCTTTCCTGCTCAAGCCCCGCCCGGGCACCAAGGCGAGCTGGCTTGCATGGGGAACGGTGTGCGCGGTTTACGTTCTCCTGCTGGTGCACCTGTTCCTCCGCCTCGCGTGGCTCCAGGATGTCGCCATGAGAGGCTCGTTGTGAGCTGATCGCTTTCGCCCGACGGCCCGAGGGCCCTGATCGAGGCTCTCGGGCTCCCCCGCTCTGCCTGGCACACCTCCTGCACCCTTCCTTTTTTTGGTTTTATGCCCGCCTTCCCGGGCGAGTTGTACGGAATTTGTAAAGTATCGGCGCTCCGGGAAACCTTCAACTCCTCACCACGTTGACAATGCCATGGACCCACTCGAGAACAACCACAAGCAGCGACGTTTCCTGATCATCGCCATCGTCGTGGTGATGGGGATCCTGGTCGGCCTGTTCTTCTTTCGGCGCGACCGAGACAAGGGCGGCGAGCCTTACCGCACCGAGGCGGCCGGCCGCGGGGACATCACCTCGACGGTGAGCGCCACGGGGACTCTGTCGGCAGTCACGACGGTCCAGGTCGGCAGCCAGGTCTCCGGCATCATCTCCAGGCTTTATGCCGACTTCAACAGCCAGGTCACCAAGGGGCAGATCCTGGCCGAGCTCGATCCGACTCCCTTCCTGCAGACCGTGGAGCAGCGTCAGGCCGACGTCACCCGGTCGCAGGTCGAGGTTTCGAATAACCTGGTGAGCTACAACCGCCAGAAGAAGCTCGCCGCCGCCGGCCTGATCTCGGCTTCCGACCTGGACGCCGCCAAGGCCGCCTATGACTCGGCGCGGGCCCAGCTCGCGTTGTCGCAGGCTTCGCTCAAGCAGGCGAAGACCAATCTCAGCTACGCCAAGATCTATTCGCCGATCGACGGCCAGGTGGTCGATCGCCAGTACGACATCGGCCAGACGGTCGCCGCGTCGTTCTCGGCGCCGACTCTGTTCACCATCGCCCGCGACCTGACCAAGATGCAGGTGCAGGCCGACGTGGACCAGTCGGACATCGGCCGGATCAAGGTCGGCGAGCCGGTCCACTTCACGGTGGACGCCTACCCCGAGGAGCCGTTCCACGGGGCGATCTCGCAGGTCCGTCTGAACGCCACGGTGAACCAGAACGTGATCACGTATCCGGTGATCATCGAGGTGCCGAACCCCGATCTGCGGCTGCGGCCCAGCATGACGGCCGACGTGACGATCGAGGTCGCCAAGGTCAGCGACGTGCTGCGGGTGCCGAACGCCGCCCTGCGCTTCCGTCCGGCGACGGACGAGGGCGAGGCCGGGAGCAGCCAACGCCAGGGGGCGCGGTCGGGCGCCCGGGTGGGTGGCTCATCCGGCGGCCAGGAGCGCGGCGGATCCGGTTATGGCGCGCGGCGGAGCTTCGGCGGCGCCGACGGGGGCACGGAGGGGGGCGGTGGCCGACCGGCTCGCCAGCCGAGCCAGACCGTCTATGTGCTCCAGCCGGACGCCGACGGCGGGAAGGGCGGAATGCGGCAGGTCCGCATCCGCACCGGCCTGACGGACGGGCGCCACACCGAGGTGGTCCAGGTCCTCTCCGGCGAGCTCAAGCCGGGAGACCCGGTCATCACCGGCCTGCCGACTCTGAAGACCGAGCAGCAGGGCAATCCGGGCAGCTCCAACCCTCTCGGCGGCCGCGGCGGCCGGGGCATGGGCGGCCCGGGGAGGTTCTGAGCCATGGGCGACAACGTCATCGAGATCCGCGACCTCGCCAAGGTCTACCGGATGGGCGAGGTCGAGGTCCACGCCCTCAAGGGGGTCGATCTCGCGGTCCGGCGCGGCGAGCTCGTGGCGATCATGGGGCCTTCGGGGTCGGGTAAATCGACGCTGATGAACATCCTCGGCTGCCTCGACCGGCCGACCTCGGGGACCTATCTGCTCGACGGCATCGACGTCTCGCGCCTGGACCGCGATCAGCGGGCCGAGATCCGCAATTCGAAGATCGGCTTCGTGTTCCAGAGCTTCAACCTGCTGTCGCGGACCCGGGCGATCGAGAATGTCGAGCTGCCGATGCTGTACAGCGAGCATGGCCTCTCCGCCGAGGAGCGCGCCCGCCGGTCGCGCCAGGCTCTCGCCCGGGTCGGCCTCGCCGGCCGCGAGGACCACTATCCGTCTCAGCTCTCCGGCGGCCAGCAGCAGCGGGTGGCGATCGCCCGGGCCCTGGTCACCGATCCGGCCATCCTGCTGGCCGACGAGCCGACCGGCAACCTCGATTCGCGCACTTCGGAGGAGATCATGGGGATCTTCCAGGAGCTCAACGACGCCGGCAAGACGGTCGTCCTCATCACGCACGAGCCGGACATCGCCGCCCACGCCAAGCGCGTGGTCTATGTGCGCGACGGCCTGATCTGGCGCGACGAGAGGATCGTGCAGGCCCGGCCGCAGCCGGGGGCCCCCGCCCTGGGGGAGCCCGAGATCTCGTTCCCGTTCACGATCGCTCCGCCGGAGTCTCCCCAGCGGGAAGAGCGGGAGAGCCGGGAGCCGCTGGAGGTGGCGCGATGAAGACCTCGGCCCTGCGGTTCTGGAATATCGCCAAGGTCGGCCTGCTGGCGATCTCGCGCAACAAGATGCGCTCGCTGCTGACCATGCTGGGCATCATCATCGGGGTGGCCTGCGTGATCACCATGGTGGCGGTCGGCACCGGCGCTTCGAGCTCGATTCAGGCCACGATCAATTCGCTCGGCTCCAATTTCATCATGCTGTTCCCCGGCGCCTCGACGCAGGGCGGGGCGCGCGTGTTCACGGGGGAGTCGCGGATCACCACGGAGGACGTGGACGCGATCCGCAACGAGAGCCCCTCGGTGGCCTATGTGTCCCCCTCGGTGCGGACCAGCGCCCAGGTGGTGGCCGGCGAGCTGAACTGGGGGACGTCGATCTACGGGGTCGGGGTGGACTGGCCGTTCATCCGGGTCTGGAATGTGTCGGAGGGGGATTTCTTTACGGACGTGGACGTCCGGACCTCCGCCAAGGTCGCGGTGCTCGGCGCCACGGTGGCCGAGAGCCTGTTCCCGGCCGGCGACGCCATCGGCTCTTCGATCCGCATCAAGAATGTGCCTTTCCGGGTGGTCGGGGTGCTCGACCGCAAGGGCGGGAACATGATGGGGCAGGACCAGGACGACCAGATCGTCGCCCCCTATACGACGGTGATGAAGCAGCTCCTCGGCCAGCCGCGGATCGGGCAGGTGCTGATCTCGGCCCGCTCGGCTTCGCAGGTGAACGAGGCGCAGACCGAGATCGAGGCGCTGCTGCGCCAGCGGCACCGGATCCCGCCGGGGCAGGAGAGCGATTTCAGCATGCGCTCGCAGGAGGAGATCGCCTCGACTTCGGCGCAGACCTCGCGGACGCTGTCGATCCTGCTCGGCTCGGCCGCGGCGATCTCTCTGCTGGTCGGGGGGATCGGCATCATGAACATCATGCTGGTCTCGGTCACCGAGCGGACCCGGGAGATCGGCATCCGCCTGGCGATCGGCGCCAAGGGCCGGCATGTGCTGTTGCAGTTCCTGCTGGAGGCGGTGGCCCTGTCGGTCGTCGGCGGCGCCATCGGCGTGGGGCTGGGGCTTCTCGTGCCCAATCTGGTGACCCGGTTCGCCGGGATGCCGACGCAGGTGAGCAGCAGCTCGGTCCTTCTCGCCTTCGGCTTCGCCGCGGCGATCGGCATCTTTTTCGGTTTCTATCCCGCCCGCAAGGCGTCGCGCCTCGATCCGATCGACGCGCTGCGCTACGAGTAGTCCCCCTAAAAAGAAAAACGGGGGAGGGCCGAAGCCCTCCCCCGCTCCTCGCGGTCAACTCCTCCGGACGGCTAGGCCGTACGGCGGCGGAGCCGCAGCAGCGCGCCGCCGGCCAGCAGGGCGGCCATCAGCGCGAGGCCGAGCTCGCCGAGGGTCGGGATCTCCGCCGCGGAGACGGCCCGGAACGTGGTCGGATCCGACGCGCCGGGGAGACCCGGATTGTCGGTCTGGATGGTCGACTCGTTGGTGCCGTTGCCGTCGGCGTCGAAGTTGACGGTCCCCTGGTTGGAGATGGTCTGGCCGCCGGCGGTGTCGGCGATCCGCGCCGTGATGGTCACGGTGACGGAGCCGCCGGCCGGGATCGGGCCATTCCAGGTGACGGTGTTGGTGGCCACGGTGGGAACCGCGGTGCCGG
>DATAHG010000410.1:0-9103 GCA_036263295.1 Thermoanaerobaculia bacterium
GGGCTGCAGGGGATCTACCTGGTCCTGGCCGGGATCGCCATCGCCAGCCTGGCCGTGGCGCTCCTCTTCCCGCGCGGCAGCGCCCAGTCGTTGGCCAACCGGGAGGCGAGGCAGGAGGTCCAGCCCGAGATCGGGCTCTGAGAGGATGTCTAAAGAAGGACTTGGTGGCACCAGCCCTGCGCCGTGCGATACCGCGGCTGGGACCGCCGGCATCTTGCCGGCATAAGAAAATCAATTGCCGGCTGGAAGCCGGCGGCCTCGGGCAGCCTGGCCTTCCCCCAGCGTTCTGGCCCTCCAGGCGTTCGGATCGAGGTGAGCGCCGTCTGGCTACCCGGGAGGAGGAGGGACGCCGGCTTTCAGCCGGCAGTTCATTCCCATATGCCGGCAAGATGCCGGCGGTCCCAGCCGCGGCGTTGCACGGCGCAGGGCTGAACCGAGGCCGTCCGGGTTTCAACCCCGGCCAGGGTAGAGGAAATCTCGTGATGGCATTGAAGGAATCCTTACTGAAAAGACTGCGGCAGCAGCAGGCAGAAGTCCAGGCCGGGGAGAGGGGCAGATCTCTGGAAGAGGTCCTCGATAGTCTTACTTCGGAGCCTGCTCCCTCCGAAGCACCACCTTCACCTCCTCCGTCCGCTCGCCGCGGCGGACCGTGAAGGTGGCCGAGTCGCCCCAGCGCTTGGTGGCCATGGCCCGGTTCAGGGCCTCCGGCTCGGTGAGCGGCGCGCCGTCCAGGGTCAGAAGGAGGTCCCCGACCTGAAATCCGGCCTTCTCGGCGGGGGACTCGTCCGTCAGGAAGATCACCTTCCGGGGGCCGCCGGCCTCGCCGGCTGACGTCGAGAGGCCGAGGGAAGGGAACGGCGGGGCGCTCTCCGGCAGAACCCCCCAGACCAGCTCGGCATAGGAGGCCTGGACCTTCTCGACCACCTTGCCGTCCTCGGTCGAGACCGGGACCGGCGCCACGGTTGTGATCTTTCCTGAGAAACCTTGAGAGCGGGCCTGGCGCTGAATGCCGAGCCCGTAGGCGGCGTGGCCCCCTCCGGCCAGCACGACCATGACGGCCTCGGGGCTTCCCTTCCCCCGCTCGCGCAGAGCGCGCAAGGCGTTGTGGGCCATGGCCGCGTCCCAGGTGGCCTGGGCGGCGTACATCCGCTCCAGGTCCTCCGGCCTCATGCCGGAGTGCAGGGGATCGTCGTCGCCGAAATAGGCGCGGAAGAGGGTCTTGTGCTCCTCGCTCGACGTGTCCACCCGCGAGGGCAGGTAACGGGACTCCTCCTCGGTGAGATTCTGAAAGCCTTTCTTGCGGACCGACGTTACCACCTCCCGCGGCGCGTTCACCGCGAACATCGGGATCCCCGCGTCCCGGGCGAAGAGGAAGATGTCGCGGTAGTAAGCCCAGTTGTATCCCCAGTTGGTGTACCAGCGCGACAGGCGGACGAGACCCTCTTCGGTCAGCAGGCCGTCGTGCCACTGGTCGAGGAAGCGCTGCTCCGAAGCGGGGTACATCTCCAGCCCCACCATCACCGTCCGGCCCGCCCGGTGGAGCTCCTGGATGACCCGGAGCTGGGCGCGGTGAGACTCCAGGCCGGTGTGCTCCTCGCCCACGATCACCAGTTGCGATCCGGCGAGCCGGGCGGCCAGGTCATCCGGGGCGATCACCTCGCCGGTGCGGGTATCGGTGATGGCGTCGAGCACCAGGGGGGCCTCGCGCTCCCGGCGCGCCGGGTCACCGATCGCGAGGTGAAGGGTGCGGTCCTGCGCGGCCAGCGGGGCCGCGGCCAGGAGGAGGAGCGGGAGAACGCGAAGGAGAGGGGCTCGGGTCATCTCAGCCTCATGAGAAAGGTCTCTCGGAAGCGTATCACCGTTGCCGGGAACCCCGCGGGGACTGATTTGCGTCAAAACAGTGCATCCTGGGGCTCGGCAGCGTTGTCGTGCTGCAAATCAGGGCTCATACGCAACAGGGCAGCGATCTTTTGCATCAGGGAATCTTTGATCAGGTCCCGGGATAGACTTTTTTGATGCAAAACAGCGTTCGCGGGGAGCTGGGACACCTTCACGGCTCGGCCGGCAGCCTTCGCCAGGCACTCGTCAGCGTTGTTTTGCTGCAAATCATTGGAAATCTGCCGCAAAAACCCTCTGCCAAGGTGCCGGCGAAAGGTTCCCTGATGCAAATCAAGGCTTCCGGGCTCCCGGCCTCCTCTTCCTGGCAGCCCGACAAAGGTTCTCTGGAGCTGGACAAAGATTCCGGGGTCCTCGACAAGAGTGCCGGGAGCCGGTCCGAGGGTTCCCGGAGCCTCAACTCGGCTTCTCGGGAGCCCGGCAAGAGCTCTCGGGAGCCCGACAAAGGTTCCGGGGTCCCCGCCAAGGCTTGGACGCTCCCGGGAACGGCTTCGTAGAAGTCCATGGCACCCGCTCACCAGATCAACGACTTCGAGGAGCCATCCATGCGCAATACCCCCATCCCTGTCCTTCTCCTCACCCTGGCGCTCCCCGCCTCCGCGGCCCTGGCGGCGCCGCCCGCGTCTTCCAGTACCAAGGCGCCCGCGGCCACCCAGCCCGCCGCGCCGACCCTCCGCTTCGCCGAGCAGGACGCCGACCGCGACGGCCAGATCACCCGCAAGGAGTGGAAGGGCAACGACATCTCCTTCGCGCAGCAGGATACGAACGGCGACGGCGTCCTCTCCGGCTCCGAGGTGGCGCTCGCTCCGGCGGCCCCGAGCGGGAGCACCTCGCAGGCGGGCGTCCACGACCGCGGCCGCCTGGAGCGGCTGTTCCGCAAGCTCGACGCCAACCGCGACGGCCGCCTCACCCCGGCCGAGCTCAAGGCCACGGAGAGGTTCCAGCGCCTCGACGTCAACCACGACCGGATCGTCAGCCGGGACGAGTACCTGAAGCAGTAGACCGCTGAGTACCCCCCTGAAAAGCAAAAGGCCCGGAGACTGGCTCCGGGCCCCACCCGCTCTCGTGGTGTGTACAGCTCAATTCAGACCTACAAGGTTACTGCCCTACTCTCCTCAAGCAAATCAAGTACAGCAAAGTATAAAAGAGACCGCCGGGTACCGACCGAAGCCGGGCGGCACCCTCCTCTCCTCCCCCCCGGGGGCCCGCAGGCCCTCAACTCGAAGAGGAGTTTAGGCCCCACCCCCCTAAAGAGTCCTCAGAGATGTCCTAAAATCTCCTCAAAGAACCTCAAAAAGAGGGGCCTTTTGCCCTCGGCGGCGGGTCGGGTAGAATCAGAACCGCCAACTCCAGAGGCGAAGACCCCGCCGCTCTCCTGGTCAGAGCGACGAGACCCTCTCTGTAGCAGCTCAACCTCATGACACCCGCCGTCACCCGCGCAGAAAAGCGCCTCTACGAGTTCGATGGCTTCCGTGTGGACCCGGTCCGCCGACGGCTGGTCAAGGACAATGAGCTCGTCCCCATCACCCCCAAGGCGTTTTCGATCCTCCTCATCCTGATCGAGAGCCGGGGAGGGGTGGTCGAAAAAGAGGACATCATCCAGAAGGTCTGGCCCGACACCTTCGTGACCGAGGCCAACCTGACCCAGAACGTCTCCTCCCTGCGCAAGGCGCTCGGGGAGCGGGCGAACGACGCGCGCTACATCGTCACCGTGCCGGGCCGCGGCTACAGCTTCGTCGCCGACGTCTTCGAGGTCCCCCGCGACGCCACCGGGGAGATCTCCCTGGCGATGCTGCCCCCGATGGACGAGCTGATCGCGATGTCCCCGGAGCCGAAGCCGGACTGGGCTCTGCCGGGCCGTTCCGCCCCGGTTGCGCCGTCCGTCCCGGCTTCCCTGCCGCCGGAAGCCTCGGTCCCTCCCGTCCCGGTCCCGCAAGTGAGCCTGGCCCCCCGGGGTCCCAAGGTGGATCCTCTGGACACCGTCCAGATCGTCCCCTCTCCCGGCACCGACCACGACGACACCGGAGTGATCGTCGTCGAGCCGATCCGGAAACAGGTCTGGCTCTGGGCCGTGGGAGCCGTGGTTCTCCTCATCCTGATCACGCTCGGCGTAACCCGCCTGGGGAAAAACCCGGCGCCCTCCTCCGAGGCCCCGGCCGCGGCTGCGGGATCCGAGGAAGCGCCCCCTCCGGCCGCCCGCTCCTCGGTCGCGGTGCTCACCATCCGCAACACCTCCGGCAAGGCCAGCCTGAACTGGCTCGGCAGCATCCTCGCCGAGCTCGTGACGACCGATCTCTCCACCAGCAGCCGGTTGCGGGTGATTTCGGGGGAGCATGTCATCCGGGCCCGCCAGTCGAGGCTGATGCAGAACCCCGAGAGCCTGAACGCCGAGCAGCTCCGGCAGCTCCATGAGCTGGTCCGCGCCGATTTCGCCGTCTTCGGGACCGTCGGCGAGAAGAACGGCGACGGCAAGCTCCAGCTCGAGCTGCGGGTGCTCCGGCTGCCGGAAGGGGGGATTGCCGGGCAGTCCTCGGAAGAGGGCACCCAGACCGACCTGTTCGACCTGGTCTCCCGGGCCAGCGCGAAGCTGCGCAAGAACATGGGATGGGGCACCCCGTCGGCGGAGGAGACCAAGGCCAGCCTCTCCCTCCGGATCGCCAGCCCCGATGCCGCCCGCCTGTATGTCGAGGGGCTGGAGCGGCTGCGCCGCTTCGACGCGCTCGGCGCCAGCGAGCGGCTGACGCGGGCCGCCGAGGCCGACCCGGGCTCCCCCCTGATCCAGTCCGCCCTGTCGCAGGCCTGGATGGATCTCGGTTACAGCGCCCGCGCCGCCGCCGCGGCCGAGGAGGCGTCCCGGCTGTCGGATTCCCTGCCGAAGACGGAGAGGCTCACCGTCGGCGCGCGCTACCACGAGGCGAACAGCCAGTGGGATCACGCCAGCCGGGCCTATCGCGCGCTCTGGAAGCTCTACCCGGACGATCTCGAATACGGGCTGCGCCTGGTTCGCAGCCTGACCGAGGCCGGGCACGGCGCGGAGGCGCGCCAGGCTCTCGCGGTCCTGCGCAAGCTGCCGCCGCCCGACAACCAGGACCCGCGGATCGATCTGGCCGAAGCCCTGGTGGCCAAGCGGATGTCCGATTACAGCGGAGCGTTCCGCGCTTCCGTGATCGCGACCGAGAAGAGCCGGCAGCTCCAGGAGCGCCAGGTCCTCGCCCAGGCCCTGACCCTGCAGGGCGACGCCCTGGTCTTCGCCAGCCGGCCCCAGCAGGCCTGGCTCCCCTACGAGGAGGCCGAGCAACTGTTCCGGGAATCCGGCAACCGCGGCGGCCTGGCCATGATCCTCACCCACCGGGGCGTGGCGCTCCACGAGCAGGGCGACCTGGCCGGCGCCCGGCCGTTCTACGACCAGGCCCTGCAGATCGCCGAGGAGATCGGCAATGAGCCCCTGAAGGCCAGCCAGCTCGCCAATCTCGGCCTGCTGCAACAGGATCTGGGGCATCTGCCGGAAGCCCGGCAGCTCCTGGACCAGGCCCTCGCGCTCTACCGCAAGGCCGGCGACCGGGTCCTGGAAGGGCGGACCCTCAACTTCCTGGGCACGGTCCTCGTCTCGATGGGCGACGTCGCCGGCGCCCGGCAGCGCTTCGAGCAGGCCGTGGCCGTGAGCCGGACGACCGGCAACCGCACGGACGAGGCCCGCTCTCTGGACAACCTGGGATCGACCCTGGCCCGCCAGGGCTCCCTCGCCGCCGCCCGCCGCTATCACGAGGAGGCCCTGGCGATCGCCAAACGGCTGTCCGACCCCAACCGCGCCGCCGGGATCAAGGCCTCCCTCGCCGGGACGCTCGCCCGCCAGGGAAAACTCGATCAGGCACACCGGATGCTGGTCGAGGCTCTCGCCGACAAGAACCGGGCGGGCGACCGGATCGGCGCCTCCCAGGTCCTCGGCCAGCTCTCCGAGATCGCCCTCCACCGCGGCGACCTGCAGGCCGCCCGGCAGACCGCCAACCAGCAGCTCGATATCGCCGAGCGGGCCGGAGCGCGGCTGCTGGCCGCCAACGCCTCTCGCAATCTGGCCCGGTGCGACCTCGCCGAAGGCCGGCTGGCGCAGGCTCGCAGCCTCTTCGAGACGGCGTTGCGCACGAGCACCAGCCTGGGCGAGGAGACCGACTCGCTCGGCATCCGTCTGGATCTGGCCCGGGTGGCCCTGGCCGAGGGGAGACCCACGGACGCCGCCAACCAGGCCAGGCAGGTGGCCGAGCTCTGCGGACGCGGCGGACTGCCCGGCTGCCAGGCCCAGTCTCTGGCCGTCCTCTCCCGCTCGCTGTCCGCCCAGGGCCTGGAGTCCGAGGCGCAACGGACCGCGACCCTCGCCCGCAATCAGGCGACCCGCACCGAAGACCGCTGGATTCAGGGATTCGTGAGAGCCAGCACGGCGCCACCGGCGAGCCCGGCGAATGCCGGGGCGGAAAGCGGGGCGGAAGGCGGCCCCGGCCGCTCGGCACGCTGAACGGTCGGGGCACGAAAAGACAGAGGGAGGGATCAGCCCCGGTCGCGGTCCGCCGGATCGGTCAGCGTCCAGGTGTTGATCGCACCCGTCGCCTTCTTCAGCTCTTCGCGGTCCGCCTCGATCGCCAGACGCCGGCCCAGGATCCGCTCATTCTTCTGTTCTTTCTTCACAAGGCCTCCTTTCGCGTTCGGCCTCTGCCCATCCGGCAAAGGCCGCTACAGAAAAGGTGCCGTGACCTGGGAAGATCGGGGCGGCCTCTTGCGATTCGACAACTCTAGGACTCCCCCTCCTCGTCCGTTTCGATCGGCGGGATCGAGCGCAGGTACTCGTAGATCGCCCGGATGTCGCGATCGGTCATGTTCTTGTAGATCGGCCAGGGCATGACCTGGAGCAGCGGCGAGATCTGCGGATGCTCCTGGTCGGGGTCGTGGCCGGTCCGCAGGACCCGCTTGAACTCGGCGAAGGTCAGGCCGGCGGGCAGGCCGTCCTCGAAAGGCGTGATGTTGCGGGAGACGAACGGCCCGAACGCCGTGCCGCCGGCCAGATAGCCCTCCGTATTGATCTGGGCGGGCTGCCCCAGGAAGGGATCGTGTCCGGCGGCGAAGGGCGGGTTGGTGTGGCAGTCGTTGCAGGCGGCTTGAGCGTTGACGATGTAGCTGCCGAGGCCGACCAGGGCCCGGTCCTTGCCTCGCACATTCAGCGGCACCGGAGCGATCTGGTAGCCGCGCTGGATCCGGCTCTGCTCAGAGTCCGGCGCCGGCGGCTGCGCATCAGAGAGGCGGAAGAGCGAGAAAGCGATCACCAGAACGAGCAGACTCGTCAGCAATACCTTGGCCTTCATCGATTCGTCTCCTTTTGGAAGCTCTCCGAAGTTGTCAACGGAAACGCGCGAACGAACAGCGTTCGCTATGATACGCCTGTCTCAGGATTCGGTATCCGCCCGCTGTTGTACCTCGATTCCATCGCGCACGTCGGTGCTGGGGTGGAGCACCACGCTCTCCCCCGCTTCCAGCCCGGAGACGATCTCCGCCCGCAGGCCGTTCTGCCGCCCCACCTCCACGTGGCGCCGTTCCACCTGGCCGCCTTTCACCGCGTAGACCTCCCACCCCTTTTCGTCGCGGAACAGGCTGCTCGCCGGGACCTGCAGCACGTCCTGGCGCTCCCACAGCACGACCCGGGTCTCGACCCGGAACCCGTCCCCCAGCCCGGCCCAGCGGGCCGGCGGATCGGCCAGATCGATGATCACGTTGACGCGCTGCTCCTCCACCCCGAGAGCCGAGATCTTGGTGAATCCGGAGGGCTCGATCCGCCGCACGCGGCCGGCGAGGACGGTGCCGCCCCCCCACTGCTCGATCTCGACCGGCTGGCCCGGCCGGATCTGCGCCGCGTCGGTCGAGAGCAGATCGGCCACGATCTCCAGATCGCGCGGATCCCCCACCTCGACCAGCGCCTCGCCGGCCACCACCACGGCCTCGCTCTCGCGCAGGCGCCGGAGCACCACGCCGTCGACCGGCGAGCGCACCTCCAGCACACCGCCGGCCGGCTCGGCGCCGGCCTCTAGCAGGCTGGCGCGCGCCGCCTCCAGATCGTGCGCCGCGGTCTGCACCGCGAAATCCGCCGCCGTGAGGCCCGCCCGGCTGCGCTCCAGGGCGAGCTCGGCCACCTCGACGGAGGCGCGCGACACGATGCCCTGTTTGCCGAGCGCCGCGGTGCGGGCGAAATCGGCCTGGGAGAATTTGACCTCGGCCCGCACCCGCTCGCGGTCGGCCCGCGCCTTGCCCAGCGCCGACTCGGCCGCCCGCATCCGGGCTTCTTGCCCGGCCCGGCTGCGCGGATCGAGCAGGTCCGGCGTATTCGGGCGGATCGTCGCCAGCACCGTCACGCCGGCTCGCACCGGCACGCCCGGCTCCATCTCGATCCGCAGGACCCGGCCGGCGGCCGGCGCCGAGACCACGAAACGCTCGCGCACCCGGGTCTCCCCCTCCTCGTCCAGCGTGACGCGCAGCGGCCCGCGCGCAACCTTTTCCAGATCGACCACCAGCGGGCTCGGCCGCAGAGCCAGGACAAAAGCCGCCACCAGCACGAGGGCGATGGCGAACATCCATATTTTTTTCGAGACTTTCATGGCGTTCACTCCCGGGTTTTGAGCGTGGCGACCAGGTCCAGGTGATCGAGCTGACGGCGGACCACCAGGCCGGAGACCAGCGCGGAAACGACGACGGTAAGCCCGGCCAGAGCGAAAGTCTGGCGGGCGATGACCAGAGGGAAGCGGTACAGCTCATTGCCGAAGGCCCGCAGCGCGAGGGCCGCGAGGCCGTAGCCGAGCAGGAGCATCAGGGGAAGCGCGACGAGCGTGACCACCGCCAGCTCGCCGAGAAAAATGTACGAGATCTCCGAGCGCCGGAAGCCCAGCACCCGCAGGCTGGCGAGCTCGCGGCTGCGCTCCGACAGCGAGATCCGCGCGCCGTTATAAACCACGCCGAACGAGATGATCGTGGCGAACAGAACATTGAAGAAGACCATCACGTCGAAATTGCGCGCGAAATTCGTCCGGAAGCTGTCGATGAACGCCGCCGTGCGGCTGACCGAGGCCACGCCGGGGGTGTCCTTGAGACGGCGGTAGAGCGCGCCGCTCCGCGAGGGCTCGACGGTGAGAAACACTCCTGAAAGCGCGCTGTCGCGCATCAGGTGCTGGAGGGC
>DATAHG010000411.1:0-6093 GCA_036263295.1 Thermoanaerobaculia bacterium
AGCTTCTCGACCGACCGCCAGACCGACGTGCTGGAGATCGATCCGCGCGACGGCACGGTGGATTGGCACTACAAG
Organism: Thermoanaerobaculia bacterium; assembly: GCA_036263295.1. Lineage (GTDB taxonomy): Bacteria > Acidobacteriota > Thermoanaerobaculia > Multivoradales > UBA5704 > DATAHG01. The sequence continues at coordinate 76 of DATAHG010000411.1, forward strand.
TCCCCCGGCTTCTATTCGCCGACCTCCGGCTCGCAGCAGGCGCTGCCGAACGGCAACGTCCTGATCACCTCGACCCGGGGGTACCGGATCTTCGAGGTCACCCGGGCGGGGGAGCTGGTCTGGGAGTGGCAGTCCCCCTACCAGCCGGTGCGGGCGATGCGGGTGCCGCCCGACGCCTGCCCGCAGCTCGCCCAGCTCCGGCCGGAGCCGCGGCAGTCGGTCGCCCGCCGCCCGGAGGACCGGCACGTCGATCCCGACGCCTACCGCTTCGCCCGCCAAGGATCGCGGATGCGGGCGGTCGTCAACGGCGAGAAACGGGCGGTCCTCAAGCAGGAGAAGGACTGCCGCGAGATGCTGCTCCCGGCGGCCCCCCGGATCTCGGTCGGCTACGGCATCGACCGCGACCGGTTTCGAGCGACGGGGGCAGCGGGACGGGAGTCTCGTCCCCCCGAGTTCTCGCTCGTCCTGAGCCCCGCCACAGGAGGAGAGTCCGAGCTGCTGCGCGACAGGGTCGGGCTGGACGGCGAGCCCTGGAGGCAGAAGACCCTCCCGCTCGACCGGTATGCCCTCCAGACCGTGCGGATCTGCCTGGAAATCCGTGGCGGGGCGCCGGAGGGAGCCAGGCGGGAGGAGCGCTTCGCCTACTGGGAGCAGCCCTGGATCACCACCGGCCGCGGCATCGCCCCGACCAGCGACGCGGGCGAGGCGGACGACGACGACCTCACCCCTGAAGAGCGGGAGGTCCGCCGCAAGCACCTCAAGTCCCTGGGATACGTCGGCTGACATCTGGACAGGGCAGGCTTCCGAAGGCTCGTCCTCGCCGGAGGACAACCCTCCGACTCCAGCTGTCTCTACTCCGCCTCGATCTGCCTCCTAACTGGCTCTGAACAAGAGGCTTACCCGATTCAGCAGCGCCTTGGCATAGCTCTTGATCTATAGAGCTGGCGAAGGCCGCCGGCCGTGGAAGACACGGAGCCCAGGCGACACTGAAAAGGAGACGAGAGATGTTCAGCAAGCTCAACCACCGGATCTTCATCGTGCCGCTGATGATGGGGGCCCTGCTCTTCGGTGCGGCGGCCGCCGAGGCGCGCGACTATCACGACACCAAGGGGGCGGACCGTCTCGTGAAGGGTGCCATCATCGGAGCCGTCGTCGGCGGCGTCACCCAGACCGTGCGGGGCCGGACCGAGGGCCGCGAGATCCTGAAGGGTGCCGCCGTCGGCGGTGCGGTCGGTGCCGCGGTCGGTGGCTACAGCGACTACCGGCAGGAGCGCGACGCCCGCCGCGACGAGCAGTACGACCGGTATGACCGGTACGATCGTTACAACCGGGGCTCCCGCTATGATCGCTACGACCGCTCCAACCGGTACGATCGTTATGACGACGGACGGTACTACCAGAACAACAACCGCGCCCGTCGGGGCGGCCAGCATCGCCACAACGCAAGCTGCAACCACCGCCGGTAACCCCGGGTAGGCCCTGCGAGGGCCGGGAGGAATCCCGGCCCTCGTTCCCTTCTCCCCCGGCCCCCTCCTTGCCAAGCTCCATTCGTCCCCATAACCTGGGGGCATGACCAATCCAACCCCTCCCTTCCGTTCCCTGGGCTCCAGTGGACCCGCGGTCTTTCCGATCTCCCTCGGCTGCATGGGCATGTCCGGCATGTACGGCCCCGCCGACGAGGACGAGAGCATCGCCACGATCCACGCCGCCCTCGACCGCGGCGTCAACCTGCTCGACACCGGCGACTTCTACGGCCAGGGGCACAACGAGATGCTGATCGGCCGGGCGCTGAAAGACCGCCGCGACCAGGCTCTCCTCTCCGTCAAGTTCGGCGCCCTGCGGATGCCGGACGGCAGCTTCATCGGCATCGACACCCGGCCGGCCGCGGTCAAGAACTTCCTGTCCTACAGCCTGACCCGGCTTGGCGTCGATCACATCGACATCTACCGCCCGGCCCGCCTCGACCCGGCGGTGCCGATCGAGGAGACGATCGGCGCCATCGCCGATCTGGTGAAGGCCGGGTACGTCCGCGCCATCGGATTGTCGGAGGTCGGGCCGGAGACCATCCGCCGGGCCCAGGCCGTCCATCCGATCACCGACCTGCAGATCGAGTACGCCCTGGTGAGCCGCAGCCCGGAGGAGAAAATCTTCCCCACCCTGGCCGAGCTCGGCATCGGGGTGACGGCCTACGGCGTGCTCTCGCGCGGCCTGCTGAGCGGCTCGAAGCCGGCCGGCCCGCGCGACTTCCGGGCCCACCTGCCGCGCTTCACCGGCGAGAACCGCGAGCAGAACGAGCGGCTGGTCGCGCGGCTCACCGAGCTGGCCGCCGGCAAGGGCATCAGCCCCTCCCAGCTCGCCATCGCCTGGGTGCTGGCGAAGGGGGAGAGCATCGTCCCGGTGATCGGCGCGCGGACCCGGGCCCAGCTCGCGGAGTCGCTGGGCGCCCTGGAGGTGAAGCTCTCGGCCGACGAGATCGCCCACCTCGAAGAGGCCGTTCCCGCCTCCGCCGTGGCCGGCACGCGCTACGATGCGCACCAGATGAGAATCCTGGACAGCGAACGGTGATGCCGAAAGGCCGCCTTGCGTTCGACCGGCCGATCGTTGGACGATCTCGCCCATGAAGAGCCGGCTCACCAAGGCATACCTCCGCGAGACCCAGCGCGGCGTGGCGGAGGTCCTGTGGAACTACCTGGAGCTGCCGGAAGAGGCCGCGGACTTCGACCACCTCTTCTTGCAGCTCCTCGAGTTCCACCTCGTGGTCCTCTGGACCTATCGGGCGGACCTCGACCGCCGGCATTACCCCGGCGGGCGCTGGGCCAAGTCGGTGACCCTCGAGCCGCCGTCGCGCAACGGGCGGTCGCGGCGGGTGGCCCTCACCGGCACGGTGATCTGGGGATTGGGGACCTACGAGGCGAAGCGCGAGCTGGCCGAGCGCTTCCGCTTCGAATTCGAGCTGGAGCGCACCCCGACCCGCCGCGACCGGCGGCGCTATCGCCTGGTGGGAGAGGTCCGCAGCCTGCGCTGAGGCCGCGGCGCGCCTCTCCCTCTCATTTCGATTTCATCTCACCGTGCCGGGCGGCATCCCGGGTCAGAAAATCGAGCAGGAGGTCGAGCACGCGGTCGGCCTGCTCGACGATGAGGCCGTGACTGCCCCCCCGCAAAATCTCCAGCCGCGCCCCATGGATGCCCGCCGCGAGGGCGAGCGAGTGCTCCGGCGGAAAGGTGCGATCGCCTTCGGCCCCCACGATCAGGGTGGGGCAACGGATCGCGCCGAGGTCGGGGCCGAGATCCAGTCCTTCGAGAGCCGAAAGGATCCGCGCGAGCCCCCGGAACCAGACCGGCGGCAGGCCGGCGATCCATTGCCGGTAGAAAGCGAAGTTGGCGGTCTGCGACTCCAGATATTCGGGCGTGTAGGTGCGCGGCAACAGGAAGTCGAGCACCTTGCCGCCGTCGCCGCCGGCCGCCGCGGCGAGCGCCAGCTCGCGCATTTCGACCGTGTCGCGCCAGGTTTCGACGGGAATCTGATCGGTCGCGGTGATCGCGGTGAGCGAGGTGGCCCGGTCCGGCTCCCGGGCGGCAAGCCGCAGGGCGACCAGGGCACCGAACGAAACGCCGGCCAGGTGCGCGCTCGGGATCTCCAGCGCGTCGAGCAGGGCCAGGAGGTCGTCGACGTGGGCGTCCAGCCTCGGCTCGGGCTCGCCCGGCGAGAGGAGCTGGCCGCGGAAGTCGCAGCGGATCAGGCGGAATTGATCCGCCAGGGCGCGATCCTGGAAGCCGGCGAAGCGATCCCAGGAGGCGATGGTCATCAGGCCGCCGTTCAGGAGCACGAGAGGCGGCCCCTCCCCCTCCACGCGGTGAGCGATCAAAGAGTCCTGCGGTTGAGGATTCAGACCGTCCTCCCTTATGTCCCGATCACCAGCCCGCCGTCGACCGACAGGACGGTGCCGTGAATGAACGAAGCCGCGTCGGAAGCCAGCCAGGCGTAGGCCTCGGCGATGTCCTCCGGCTCTCCCATGCGGCCGATCGGCGTGTGATCCACCATCGATTGCAAGATTTTTTCCGGCATGGCGCGGACCATCTCGGTGGCGATGAATCCGGGCGCCACGGCGTTGACGCGGATCTTGTAGCGCCCCAGCTCGCGAGCCCAGGTCTTCGTCAAATTGATCACGCCGGCCTTGGTGGCCGCATAGTTGGTCTGGCCGAAGTTGCCGTAGAGCCCGACCACCGAGGAGGCGTTGAGCACGACCCCGCCGCCGCCCGCGATCAGGTGCGGCGCCACGGCGCGCGTGCAAAGGAAGACCCCCTTCAGATTGACCGAGATCACGGCGTCGAAATCCCGTTCGCTCATCTCGGAGATCTTCTGGCCCTCTTTCCATTTGATGAGCTGGCCGTCGCGCAGGATCCCCGCGTTGTTGACCAGCACGTCGATCCGGCCCCAACGCTCGACGACCGCCGCCACCGCCGCCTCCACGGCGGCGGCGATGGTGACGTCGACCGGTTGGAACATCCCCTCTCCCCCCAGCTCGCGCAGCTCGGCGACGAGCGCGTCCGCGTCGGCGGCCTGGACGTCCCAGACCGCGACCCGGGCACCGTCGCGAGCAAAGCGGCGGGCGGTGGCGCGGCCGATGCCCGCCGCGCCTCCCGTGACGATAACGACCCGCTCTCCCATCAGAACAGCCTCCGCAAGATATTCGAAAATTCCCCGAGGCAAAGCCTGCGAAATGTGCAGAGATCTCTATATGCGACGGCGCCTCGGCGCGCAGGCTCGATCGACAAAAGGGCGTGCTACTCTCTGGCTGTAGCGGTCTTGTTTTCTTGCAATTCGGTTTTTTTTGGAGGTAGATGAGGATGCGCAGCCTTCTCCAGGTGCTCTCTCTCGTCGCAGTCACCCTCGGCGCCGGGCTCCCCGCCGCCGCCCAGCATACCATCCAGGTTCCGATCTCCAATCCTCGCGCCTCGATCGAGCCCGGCACACCCGGCTGCGGTGCCCCCGTCATCCTGGACCTGCGGGGTGCGGGCTTCTGCCCCGGCGCCGATGTAAAGATCGAACGGCTCGGGGACTTCTGCTATTACAACCAGGAGCTGTGCGCTCCTTTCGGGACCCGCCCCCAGACCCAGTCGCTGCGCTTCCGCTTCAGCCACGGCAACGCTTCCGCGCCGGGCGCGGCGGAGCCCGTCCCCGGCTCGATCGCTCCGGGTTATCTGATCGAAAACGCCATCATGGTGCGGGTGCCGCACGGCGCCACCCATCTCTTCGCCGCGGGCGAGGACTCGGTCTACTGCGACAACACGGATTTCGAGAAGGACTTCGCCATCCGCCTGACGCTGCTGGGGGACTCCCACTGCTCGGACTGCCAGTCGGACGCCGAATGCGGGGCGAGCGCCTGGTGCCGGGAGACTCAGGAAGGGGGGAGCGAGTGCGTCCCCTACGTCCTGGAAGGGGAGGCCTGCGGCGGCCTCGCGGCGCCCTTTCAGGCGTTGCGCTGCGTGCCGGATCTCTCCTGCGTCCAGTCGCCCTGCGCGCCGCCCGACGCGGCGGGCGTCTGCGGCAAGGCGGGAAGGATCTGCGGCACGAAGTTCCTGGACCGCACCTGCAACGGGAAGAAGGACCGCGGCGACACGCCGCTGGCGGGCGAGCTGATCGCGCTGGGGGGTCACGACAGCGCCGTCGCGGTGACGGACGACCAGGGGCGCTATTGCTTCGACGGGCTCCTGCCGGGCAGTTACACGGTCGCCGACGTCTCGAAGACCGGGTGGACGCCGACCTTCCCCGCCGCTCCGGGGCGTTATTCGATCACGCTCGGCGCGGAGCAGAAGGTCGACAAGATCGACTTCGGCAGCCAGCGCTTCCGCAAGTGCCCGTAGTCACCGCTCGAAGACGAAAGACGTCTCGGACGAGTCGGCGTTGCGCCGCAGCAGGTCCTCGATGACGATCGTGGTCTCCTCGCTCAGGACCACGTCGCCGCAATCGGGACAGATGTCCGCCGGCACGTCGTGAAGAACGATCGAGCGCTCCTG
>DATAHG010000412.1:0-8880 GCA_036263295.1 Thermoanaerobaculia bacterium
GCCGTTTTCGGCGATGTCGCGGCCCAGGCGGCGGTGGCCGCGCGGGTAGTCCACCCCGAGGCCGCAGCCGAGCACCGCCACGGTCTTGCCGCCGGCCGCCAGGGCCGCCCGGTGGGCGGCGGCGTCGATGCCGAGGGCGAATCCCGAGACGATGGTGACGCCGGTGCCGGCGAGGCTGCGGGCGAACAGGTCGGCGGCTTCGAGGCCGTAGGGATCGGCGCGGCGCGAGCCGACCACGGCGAGGGCCGGCCCGGCCGGGATCTCCCCCTGGATCGCGAGGACCGGCGGCGGCAGGGCGAGGCGGAGCAGGGCGGCCGGGTAGTCGGGGTCGCGCAGGGTGACGAGGCGGGCGCCGAGACGGGCGGCCTGCTCCTCCTCTTCGGCCGCGGCGGCCGCGGCCTGGGGGAGGCGGGCGAGGGCCCGCGTCAACGAGGGGACGGGCACGCCCACTTCCGAGGACAGCGCGGAGAGGGGCAGCTCCGGCGCGGCGGACCAGCGGTCTAGCGCCAGGGCCAGCCGGCAGAGGGCTGGACGGGACAGCGAGGGGGCGGTGTTCAGGGCGATCAGCAGCTCACGCGGGGACGGGGGAAAGAGCATGTCGGGAACCTCCGTCCAGGGAAGACGGATTTTCCGGCTGGAATCTTGCACATCTTCCGAGGATGCTCTCGCGGATCGTGAAAAAGACCCCATATCCCGTGTGTATACTAGTCGCCCTTGGAGACCCCGACCCGGAGGAGACCCGGAAGGCAGGCTCCCTCCGCGGCGGGTTCGACCTCGCACCGGAGACTCTTTGATGCGCCGATCTTTTGTGTTTCGCGCCGCCGTCGTCCTCGCGACCGCCGCTCTCTCCACCGCCTGTGGCAGCACGGGCACCGGCCAGGGGGCGAGCGCCCCGTCCCACACGGCCGAGCAGCAGCTCTCCTTCGGCGTCGACATGGCGCGGCGGGGCCTCTGGAGCGAAGCCCTCTTCCGCTTCCATCAGGCCGAAGAGCTCGCGCCGGGGAGCGCCCGCATCCAGAACAACCTGGCGGTCGCCTACGAGGCCACCGGCGAGTTCGATCAGGCCCTCCAGCACTACCAGAGCGCGCTCAAGCTCGAGCCCAACAACCGCGACCTGCGCGCCAACTGGACCCGCTTCAGCCAGTTCTACTCCGCGTTCACCAGCCAGAAGCGCGCCCAGGGAGCCCCGGGAGCGACCCCGGCGGGCCAGACCGGCCAGCCGCGGCCGGCGCCCCCGACCACGGCCGGCGGACAGCAGCCGGAGATCCCGTCGCCGGGCTCCATCCGGCCGGCGCCGGCCCCCGTCCAGCCGCCGACCTCAGACCCGTCGAGCCCGCCGGCCTCTCCGCCGAGATCTCCCGCGCCGTTCTGAGCCGGAGAACTCATCTGCGACCGTGCGGCGGGCCGTAATCCATACGGAGGTATGACCATGAATCGCAAGCTCTCGTGGACGGCCGGCGCCCTGGTGGCGGCCTCCCTTCTCGCCGCCCCGGCCGTCCAGGCCGCGGTCGAGGTGCGCCTCAAGCTGCCGCAGCGCGCCCGCCTCGACCTGCAGGGGCGCAAATCCGTCTCGGTGACCCCGTTCATCGTGGTCAGCCAGGAAGGGGAGGGTCGCCAGCGCGTCCAGGGGCGGGACATCGACGTCCAGAAAGAGTTCAACCGCTATCTGCTCAAGGTCCTGCGCCGCGAGACCGAGCTCAAGGTGAACGACTCCGGGCCGGTGGAGTTCCCCGTCTACGACCTCGCCAAGCTGCGCGACCAGACCGACTTCTGGCGCGCCCTCGGCGAGCGCACCCAGTCCGATCTCATCCTGACCGGCGGCCTCGATTTCGACATCCAGGACCGCTCGGGCTACCGCACGGAGGAGTTCATCTCCCCCTACAACGGCCGCCCCTACTATCGCCAGGTCCTGGTCGAGCAGACCGGATTCGAGTACGACATCCTGATGCAGGTCTATGACGGCCGCACCGGCAAGCTCCTCTATCAGGACAATTTCAAGGACTTCCAGAGCTTCGAGGGCGAGGATGCCGACCCTCTCAAGGGGATGTTCGAGAACCTGCTCTCCCTCGAAGACCGGATCGTCAATGTCTTCACGCAGAAAGAGGTAGAAGCGACGCGTCTCCTCTTCACCGATTGAGCGCAAAGGAGGTCACTTGACCCGCGCAATGCACAGGCGGTTTTCGCTGACCGCGGCGGTCGCCCTCGGCCTCGCCGCCGTCCTCGGCTTCGCCGGGGCGGCCCAGGCCCAGTCCGGAGCCGGTCCGCAGTGGTACGGCCAGGGGTTCGGCAAGAACAAGATCCAGTACCGGGATTTCGACTGGGAGATCTACCACTCCCCCCATTTCAACGTCCACTATTACAAGGCCGAGGAGGCGCAGCTCCAGAAGGTGGTCTCGTTCGCGGAGAGCGCGTATGACCAGCTCTCCCGCGAGTTCAACTTCCAGATCCAGGAGCCCATCCCGCTCATCTTCTTCGCCACCCATTCGGCGTTCGAGCAGAACAACGTCATCCTCAACTTCATCCCGGAAGGCACCGGCGCGTTCGCCTCGCCGGTGCGCTTCCGCATGGTCCTGCCGATCGACCTGCCGGACCCGGAGCTGATGGAGCTGATCCTCCATGAGCTGACCCATATCTTCGAGTACCAGATGCTGTTCCAGGGCAGCCTCGCCAAGGGCGTCGCCACCTCGCCGCCGCTCTGGTTCATGGAAGGCATGGCGAGCTACATGGCGAAGGACGAGACCTCGCGCGAGAAGATGTACCTGCGCGACGCGGTGGTCAACGACCAGATCCCTTCGGTCAAGGACGACTTCGGCGGCTTCTTCGCCTACCGGTTCGGCCACGCCATCTTCGACTTCATCGAAGAGCGCTGGGGCAAGGAGGGGTTCCTCGACTTCCTCTACGAGGTGCGCAACACGATCGGCTCGCGGGTGGACCGCGCGGTCGAGCGCGCCTTCAAGCTGGAGCCCGAGGAGTTCGACCTCGAGTTCCGGCGCTGGCTGCGCAAGAAGTATCTGCCGCAGCTCCTGGAGACCGGCGAGCCGGGCGACTTCGGCCGCGTCTTCCGGGTCGAGCGCGACCCCAACACCCAGGAGATCTCGCCGTCCGCCTCGCCTTCGGGCGACCTGGTGGCGAGCTTCAGCGTGATCGGCGGCGACGTCGATATCGTGCTGTTCAACGCCGAGAAGCGTACCTTCCTGCGCAACCTGACCAAGGGTTTCTCCAACGAGTACCAGTACCTGGTGACGCAGGAGCTGCGCCTCGGCCGGGCCATGGGGCGCGACCTGTCGTTCTCCCCCGACGGCAATCGCATCGCCGCCTTCGCCAAGCGCGAGAGCGGCCGCAGCCTGCTGCTGATCGACGTGCTGCGCGGCAAGATCGACGAGATCATCGACACGCCCGAGGTCGAGCAGCAGCTCGCCCCGTCCTGGAGCCCGGACGGCAAGAAGATCGTCTTCTACGGCTGGAAGAACGGGCAGTTCGACATCTTCACCCTCGACCTGGAGACCCGCGCCGTCGCGCAGGTCACCAACGACGCGATCTACGACGGCGGCCCGGTGTTCTCGCCGGACGGCAAGTCGATCGTCTTCGTCTCGGTGGTCGGCAGCGGCTACGGCAAGCTTTTCCGGATCGACCTCGACAAGCCGGGTCAGCGCTTCCAGCTCACCTCCGGCGACTCCAACGACAACGATCCCATCTACTCGCCGGACGGCAAGCGGATCTACTTCACGTCGGACCGCGACGGCCAGCAGAACATCTACAGCCTCGACGTCGCGAACGGCGAGATCCGCCAGTACACCAACGTGGTCACCGGCGCCTTCATGCCGACCGTCCTCAGCGAGCCGCAGGGCGAGGAGCGCCTGGTCTTCACCGGATTCTGGAAGGGCGACTTCGACCTCTACGTCACCGACGTGGACGAGCCGATCGGCGAGCCGCAGACCAGCGCCGTGCCGGTCGAGCCGGTGCAGAACGTGCCGGCCTTCGAGCCCGACATCCAGGTCACGATCGACGAGGCGAACCACGAGAACTACCACGGCTTCAAGTTCTTCCTCGAAGGCGCCAGCAGCTACATCGCCGTCGACGACAACCAGGACTACTACGGGCAGATCTTCCTGAACTTCTCGGACTACCTGGGCGACCGCCGCATCCTGGCGCAGCTCAGCTCGGTCGAGAGCTTCTCGAACTTCAACGTCTTCTATGTAGACCTGAGCAAACGCCTGCAGTGGCAGGTCCATCTCTTCGACGACCGCGACTACTACCTGGTCGACAACGTGGTCGAGCAGCGCAACCAGCGGCTGCGCTCCGCCATCACCCAGACCGGCCTCATCGGCTCGCTGATCTACCCCTTCACCTTCTACACCCGGGGCGAGATCGGCGCGGGCTACATCTACCGCAAGTTCAACTTCCTGATCCCCCGCTTCAACGAGGAGACCGGGGAGCTGGAGCCCAGCTTCGTCCCCTTCACCGACGACTTCCCGCTCCTGCAGGGCGCCCTGGTGGGAGATTCGACGGTCTTCGCGAGCTGGGGCCCGATCAGCGGCCGGCGCTGGCGCCTCGACACCCTCTACGCTCCCGACCTCGACGAAGGCGGCACGCTGGTGGAAAGCGCCGACCTCGACATCCGCCAGTACATCCCGATCTCCCGGCGCAGCAACCTCGCCCTGCGCGGCTTCGCCGGCATCAGCGAGGGCAACCGCCCGAGCCCCTACTACTTCGGCGGCCTCGACACCATCCGGGGCACCCGCTTCCGCGACCTGTCGGGCGACCGCGCCTTCTTCGCCAACATCGAGTACCGCTTCCCACTGATCGACCTGCTCGCCACGCCGATCCTCAACTTCCGCAACGTCCGCGGCAACCTGTTCTTCGACGTGGGCGGCGCCTGGTACGACGACCTGCAGGATTTCAAGTTCTTCCAGGATGGCGAGAATCGCCTGCAGGACGCGGTCTCCTCCTACGGCTTCGGGCTCTCGGTGAAGTTCCTCTACGGTCTGGACTTCAACTGGGACTTCGCCACGCTGTGGGACTTCAAGGACGTCCTCGACCACCGCACCAGCTTCTGGATCGGCTCCCGGTTCTGACCGGCAAGCCGGCCTGAGGCTTACCCTGGGGGGCGCGCCGCGGCGCGCCCCCTTTTTCATTTCCCTTGGGATACAATCCTCGCTATATATGCGGATACAGATCCTCGGCGGCTTCGGTGGGGAGAGTCCGGACTGCCGGATGACGTGCCTCCTCATCAACGACCGGATCGCGCTCGACGCAGGGTCTCTGACCCAGGTCCTGCCGATCGACCGCCAGGTCGGGGTCCACACCGTGGTTCTGTCGCACTCCCACATGGATCACACCAACTCGCTGCCGTTCTTCATCGAGAACGTCTACGGCAGGAACGAGCGGGGGATCGAGCTGCGGGCCTCCGAGGCGACGGTCTACGCCATCCGCAAATACCTGTTCAACAACGCCACCTGGCCCGACTTTACTCGCCTGCCCAACCACCTCCTGCCGGCCGTGCGGTTCGAGGAGCTGACGAGCGAGGAGCCGTTCACGATCGACGGCGTGACCTTCACGCCGATCGCGGTGGACCACCTGGTGCCGACCCACGGCTTTCTCATCGAGCAGGACGGCGCCGCCCTCCTCTGGTCGAGCGACACCGGCCCGACCCAGCGCCTGTGGGAGATCGCCAACAAGACCCCCCATTTGAAGGCGGTCTGCATCGAGACCAGCTTCGACTCCTCGCTCCAGCAGGTCGCCGACGTCTCGCTCCACCTGACCCCGCAGACCCTGGAGGTCGAGCTGCGCAAGCTCCAGAAGCGGGTGCCGATCCTGCTCCACCACCTGAAGCCGCCGTGCATCGCGCGGATCCGCGAAGAGGTCCGGCAGCTCAAGAACCCCGACATCGAATACCTGGAGCAGGGCAAGGAATACAGGTTCTAGGCCCTGCCGCCGCGGCAGGCCCTATGGGTGGTGGTCGCGCCTGTGGTACCTTTTCCCATGGTGTTTTCTCTGTTCCCCCCGAGATCCAGGAAGCGCGCCGAGCCGGAGACCGCCTTGCCCGCCACCCCGTCTGCCCAGACCTCGCTATTCGACTTCTGGGGCGGTCCCGATCCGCTGCCGGCCACGCGGACATCGCAGCCGTCCATCGGCCCTCTGCTCGCCGCCCGCCGCCCGCCCGAAAAGCCGCGGCTGCGCGTCGGCGTCCTCGGCTCGGGCAGCGGCGGCAACGCCGTCGTCGTCGAGTCCGGCGGCAAGCGCATCCTGATCGACGCCGGGTTCTCGTGCCGTGAGCTGATCCATCGCATGGCGGCGATCGGCGTCGAGGCCAAGAGCCTGTCCGCCGTCGTCCTCACCCACGAGCACCAGGACCACTGCAAGGGCATCCGCCAGCTGGCCAAACGGTTCAAGCTGCCGGTCTACGCCACCGCCGGGACCCTCGAAGGCATGGGGCTCAAGGGCGAGACGGCGCGCTCGGCGGTGGTGATGCGCTCCGGCGAGCCGATCGAGGTGGCCGGCTTCTCGGTCGAGCCGTTCGCCATCCCCCACGACGCCCGCGAGCCCGTGGGCCTGGTGGTCGAGGACGGCGACGGCTGCCGCCTCGGCCTCTGCGCCGACATCGGCCACGCCACGCGTCTCGCCTGGGGGCGGCTGTCCGACCTCGACGTGCTGGTGCTCGAGACCAACCACGACCTCGACATGCTGCGCAACGGCCCGTATCCTTGGAGCCTGAAGCAGCGGGTGGCCGGCCGCCATGGCCACCTCTCGAATGGGGAGGCCGCCGACGGCCTCCCCGAGCTCCTCTCCGACCGGCTGCGCTGGGTGGTCCTCTACCACCTCTCCCGCACCAACAACCTTCCCGGTCTGGCCGCCGCCGCCCTTGGCGAGGTCCTCGACCGGGAACGGTGCTCCGCGCGGCTGGCGGTGACCGAGCAGGACCATCCATCCCCCTGGCTGGAGGTGACGCCGTGAAGGCAAGAGTGACCGTCTATCCGCGCCGCGAGATCCTCGACCCGCAGGGCAAGGCGATCCGCGATGCGCTCTCCCGTATCGGCTTCGCCGGCGTCGAGGACGTGCGCGCCGGCAAGAGCTTCGAAATCCATCTCGGCACCGACGATCCCGCCGCCGCCGAGCGCCAGCTCCGCGACATGTGCCAGCGGCTGCTCGCCAACACCGTCGTCGAGGACTACGCGGTCGAGATCCTCGCGGGCGGGGATGGAATCCGCCCATGAAGTGCGGCGTCGTCGTCTTCCCCGGCAGCAACTGCGACCACGACGTCTACCACGTCCTGAAGCACGTCCTCGGGCAGGAGGCGGTCTTCCTGTGGCATCAGGACGACTCGCTCCAGGGTTGTGACCTGGTGGTCCTCCCTGGCGGCTTCTCCTATGGCGACTACCTGCGGGCCGGCGCCCTCGCGGCGCTCTCGCCGCTGATGGGCGCGGTGCGCCGCCACGCCGAGGCCGGCGGCCTCACCCTCGGGGTCTGCAACGGCTTCCAGGTGCTCCTGGAGACCGGCCTGCTGCCCGGGGCGATGCGGCGCAACCAGAACCTGCGGTTCCTCTGCCGCGACGTCTACCTGCGGGCCGAGCGCACCGATCTCCCCTTCACCCGCCACCTGCGGGAGGGGCAGGTGCTGCGCATGCCGATCGCCCACGCCGAAGGCAACTACGAGGACTCCCACGAGAAGCTCGACGCCCTGGAGGCGGAGTGCCGGGTGGTCTTCCGCTACGTGGCGCCGGACGGCGCGCGGGCGGACGGCGATCCGCAGTGGAACCCCAACGGCTCGGCCCGCGCCATCGCCGGCATCTGCAACGCCCAGGGCAACGTGCTCGGCCTGATGCCCCACCCGGAGCGTTGCGCCGAAGAGGTGTTCTGCAATACCGACGGACTGGGGATCTTCGCCTCGGCGGTGGGTACGGTGGTGGGCGCCGGCACCGCGGTAGGGGTGGCCTGACCATGGCGGTCCACGCCACGGGCGAGCCGGCGGTGACGCTCGACCTCGCCCGCTCCCACGGCATGACCGAGGAGGAGCTGGAGAGCCTCCGGCGCATCCTCGGCCGCGATCCGAACCTGACCGAGCTGGGGATCACCTCGGCGCTGTGGTCCGAGCACTGCTCGTACAAGTCCTCCAAGATCTATCTGAAGGAGTTCCCCACCTCGGGGCCGCGCGTGCTCCAGGGCCCGGGCGAGAACGCCGGAGTGGTCGACATCGGCCACGACTGGGTGGCGGTCTTCAAGATGGAGAGCCACAACCACCCGAGCTACATCGAGCCCTACCAGGGAGCGGCGACCGGCGTCGGCGGCATCCTGCGCGACATCTTCACCATGGGCGCGCGGCCGATCGCCTGCATGGACTCGCTGCGCTTCGGCGAGATCGACGCGCCGCGCATGCGGTTCCTGATCGACGGCGTGGTGCGCGGCGTCGGCGACTACGGCAACTGCGTCGGCATTCCGACGGTCGGGGGCGAGACCCAGTTCCACCCCTGCTACAACGGCAACATCCTGGTCAACGCCTTCGCCCTGGGGATAGCCCGGCGCGACCGCATCTTCCACGCGCGGGCGAGCGGCGCCGGCAATCCGGTGCTCTACGTCGGCAGCCGCACGGGGCGGGACGGCATCCACGGCGCCACCATGGCCTCCGAGTCGTTCGATGCCGAGAGCGAGCCGAAGCGGCCGACGGTCCAGGTGGGGGACCCGGTCACCGAGAAGCTCCTCCTCGAGGCCTGTCTCGAAGCGATGCGCACCGGCGCCATCGTCGCCATTCAGGACATGGGAGCGGCCGGGCTCACCAGCTCGAGCGCCGAGATGGCCGCCCGAGGCGGCGTCGGCGTCGAGATCGACACGTCGCTCGTCCCCACGCGCGAGCCCGGCATGACCCCGTACGAGATCCTGCTCAGC